>NZ_CAWLMI010000031.1:0-62676 GCF_963862045.1 Aeromonas sp. 159
AATCCCTCCCTCACCGCCAAATTGCAAAGCCCTGATGGAAACATCAGGGCTTTTTGCTTTCTGGCGCAATCCCCGCGTGGTTGCTGGCATAGGAATGCAAATCTTCATTCTTAATAGCGCAGCATCTGGCTAAGCCGCTTGGGCAATCGCAGTGAAATGCCTCGGTGACCTTGACGCCACGGCCAACCCATTGGTCGATCCTTTTAAAGTTTCCGCCCAATTCAGTAAAAGGGCCTCTCGAAAGAGAGGCCCTTTTCATTGCTCGCTGATTTGCTCTGCTCGGCACTTGAAAGGCATTCAGTGGTGATACCGGTTAATGCTCCACAGTCAGCGGATCCGGGGGCAGGTTCAGATGCTTGGTGATGGCCTGATAGAGCTGGGGGTAGTTATCGTCAAAATGGTGTCCTCCCGGCAGGGTGACGCTGGTGACGTTGGGTTGGTTGAGACGGGGGCAGAGGCGGTCGCCGTCATCATCATCGGCACCTTGCAGGCAGAGCATCGGCAGATCGCGGATGGTCTTCACCTGCGGCTCGGTCGGGTAGCTGCGCGCCTTGTGGGTCAGCATATCGCTGACGTGGATCTCGAAATCCGAGCTGGTAGAGGGGGAGAGCATCACGGCCCCGACCAGCCCCTGACGATAGTGCTCCGGCAACCGGTTGATGACGAAGGGGGCAATCTCTGCACCAAACGAGAAACCGACCAGCAGCCAGCGGGGGCGCTGCCAGCGGGCCTGATAATCGTCGAGGATCCGCTCCAGATCGGCGGTCACCTGCTCCGGGGTTTTTTTCTTCCAGTAGTAGGTGAGGGAGCTCCAGCCCACGACCGGCATGCCGTGCAGCTGAAACTGGGTGCTCAACCCCTTGTCGAGGGCTGCCCAGCCACCATCGCCGCTGAGAAAGATCACCATGGGGGCGTCGGAGGGCTGCTTGACCGGCAGCTCAATCAGGCTCAGGTCATCCTTGACCGGGGCGGCGTGCGCCGCAAAAGATGAAACGGGCAGTACGAGACTGAGTAACAGCAATATCAAGGCTCTCATTGGCCATGCTCCTATTTCTTGATCAGCCCCAGCGGGCCGCGGCTAATCAGGGTGATCAGGTGAGTCAGGGTTCTGGGCAGTACCAGCTTGCTGCTGCAGAGCAGGTAGCGGGGTTCCCAGCGGGGCGAAAATTTCTCCTTGTAGCGTCTGAGCCCCTGAAAGTTGTAAAAACGGCTGCCACGCACAAATAGGGTATTGCCAAGGCGGGCCCAATAGCTGCCGAGCGGGTGATCGTTGAAGCCGGACATGGGGGCCATCCCCAGATTGAAGCTGGCGTACCCCTGCGCCTTACCCCACAGCAGCAGCTCGACAAAGAGAAAATCCATGATGGGGGCGGTGCCGGTATCCAGGCTGTAGCGCATCAGATCGATGGAGAGCATCTCCTTGTTATCGCTCACCCAGAGGTTGGCAAAGCCGACAATCTGCCCCTCGTGCCATACCAGCGCAGCCGGGCTTAGGGTCATGTAGTCAGGCTCGAAGTGGCCGACCGAGAAGCCCTTCTCCTTGCCCATCTTGCTCTGCAGCCAGGTATCGGAGACGGTTTGTAATCTGGGCAGCAGGGGGGCCACGGCACTTGCCTCGACCACCTCGAAGGTCAGTCCTTCCCGTTTGCCCTTGGCGTGGCTTTGGCGCAGGTTGCGCAGCCGGCTGCCCGCCAGATCGAAGGTGGCCAGATCGACCATCGCCTCTTCACCGAGCTTGAAGGGGATCAGCCCCAGCTCCAGATAGAGCGGAAGATAGCGGGCCGAGACCTGATAAAAGACCGGGTTGGCGTCGTGCTCGTCGCACCGCTCGCGAAATTGCCAGAGCAGCTCTTCGATCTGCTCGGGGCGGCCGACCGGATCCCCCATCACAATCCAGCTGTTGCCCTCGATGCCATACATCAGGAAAGCGTCGCCGGCGGGATAGAACAGCAGGGACTTGTCCTGCAGCTGGGCCAGATAGCCGTGGATCCCCCCTTCGCGCACCACCAGATCGTGGGCGCGCGCAAGCGTCTCCTTGTCCGGCTTTTCACCGACTACGCGCAGCGGCGCAAGCAGCTGGGCAACCCCGGCCACGGCCAGCACGGCCACCACGCTCCCCATGGCGCGCAGGCCGCGGGCAGCCCCGCCGTGGGGCGAGAAGTGGAACCAGAGGGCGTGGTCATACTCCACCTGACGGTAGGAGAAGAGCAGCAGCCACAGCGCTCCCGGCAGCACGGCGCCGACCGAGATGAGCCAGCCCGGGGTGTACTGGGGATAGAGCAGCGACCCCTTGCGATAGAAAAGAGAGCGGCAGGGAGTCATGATGAGCAGGAAGCTGCCGAGCAGCAGGGCTGACTCCCAGTCCCCCCCCTTGAGCAGGGAGAAGGCGATACCCAGAGCCAGCAGCAGCTGGGTGATGCGAAACGCGGCGTCGTGACGGCGATAGAGGCTGCGAGCCAGCAGGATCAGGAGGATACCGCTCACGCTGCCGAGCACGTGGGAGAGCTCGAGCAGGTGGAGCGGCAGCACTTGCAGCCACACCTCGATGTGGCTGCGCATGGTCGGGATCATCCCCGAGCAGAGCAGCAGGCTACCGGCGGCGAAGGTGCCCATGCTGATAAGGGCAGGCAGAAATTCGCGCACTGCGCTCATCAGCCCCTGTAGCCGCTGCCAGCGCGCTTTTTGTTGCAGCATCTCCTGACTCGCAAAGAGCAGCAGGGCACAGAGAAAGGGAAGCATGTAATAGATGCAGCGATAGAGCAGCAGCGAGGCGAGCAGCTTGTCGGTTGGCAGATAGTTAGCCAGCAACAGGCTCATGCTCGCTTCGAACACCCCAATCCCGCCCGGCACGTGGGCCAGCACCCCGAGGAAGCTGGCCAGCACGAAGGCACTGAGCAGCACGGGGTAGGGGACGCTATCGGCGGGCAACAGCACAAACAGCACGGCAGCGGCGGCCATCCAGTCAGCCAGCGCGACCAACAGTTGCAACAGACGAACCTTGAAGCCGGGCAGGGTCAGCGTGTGTTTCCGCCAGGAGAGACGTGGGGCGGGCCAGCAGAGGTAGCTGGCCACCAACAGCAGAGCCATGACGCCCGCCAGCCTGAGTAGAGTATCTGCCCATTGCGGCCAGTCAGGCAGCAGCTGTGATACATCGCAGGTCAGTAGGGCACCACCTCCCCACGCCAACAGGCCGAGGAAGAAGGTGATGGAGCAGAACAGCACCACGCGGGCCACTTCCCCGGTGGCGAGCCCCAGTGCGGAGTAGAGGCGATAGCGTACCGAGGTGCCGGTCAGCAGGGCAAATCCCAGGGTGTTGGAGAAGGTGTAGGCGATAAAGGAGGTGATGCTGACCTGTTGCCAGGGAAGGCGCTTGCCCAGCGCATGGATCGCCAGTATGTCATAGCTGCAGAGGCAACCATAACTGAGCAGGGTCAGCAACAGGGCGCCCGCTAGTCGCGGCAGGGGTTGGGACCAGATGGCCACACGAATATCGTGCCAGTGCCATGCCTGAGTCAGGTGATACAGCACGGTCAGTGCGGTGCCGAGCAGCAGCAAGCTGCACAAGGGGCCGAGCCATTTAAGCAGATGACGCCACATGCCATGTTCCTGTGGTCATTGACCGTTTCCCGCAAAGGGGGAGCCGGGTTGTGGATCCGGTTTGGACGAGGGAGGCGCTCGTCAGGAAAATTTCGGGAAGAGATGGAAAGGGAGGCGTCAGCCTCCCTCTGTGTTATCCAGTGACCGGTTGGATCACTTGGTTTTCGGCGCGACTTTGACGGCAGGGGTCTTGGCGTGGGTGGCTTTATGGTGTTTTTTCACCACCTTGGTCTGGGTCGTCTGCGGCGTGGCTGTCTTGGTCGGGGTGGCCGCCATGGTGAAACCGGAAGTGAGGGCGAAGACGGCTGCCAGGGTCAGGGGAATGATCTTTTTCATGTTCAATTTCCTTATTCGGGTTGATGTTATGGAGCGTTCTCCATGACAGTCATCCTATGACGGTTGCAGCGGCCCTTCAGTGAGCGGTTGGTGACGGTTTGTATCCAAATGTACAGGCAGGGTGAGGCAGAAGCGGGCGCCGTGGTCACTGGCCAGCAGCTCCACATCCCCCCCGTGATGACGGGCAATGCTGCGCACGATGGCCAGCCCCAGTCCGGTGCCGCCGGTGCGACGATCCCGGCTCTGATCAAGGCGCACGAATGGTTCGAAGATCTGGGGCGCCAGCGCCGGATCGATCCCCGGTCCATCGTCGCTCACCTCCAGCAGATAGTTCTCCTGCAGCCGCGATATGGAGAGGGTAACCTCGCTCTCGGCGTAGCGCAGAGCATTGCCGATGAGGTTCTCCACCGCGCGCGTCAGCAGACGCTGATCGCCGCACCAGGGCATGTGGCGTGGCGGCAGATCGAGGGTGAGCCTCTTCTCGGGTGCCAGCGCCTGCCAGTCGCCAAGATGCGCTTGTGCCCAGTGGCTGAGTTCAAGCTCGTCCTGCTGCAGCGGCAGTTCGGGTCTATCCAGCTTGGCGTAAGTGAGCATCTCTTCGATCAGGGCGTCCAGCGCCCCCAGATCTCGCTCCAGCGCCTGTTGCTCCTGCTCGGCAGGGGCAGGATCGAGCATGGCAAGCCGATAGCGCAACCGGACCAGCGGGGTGCGCAACTCGTGTGCGATGGCATCGGTCAGTTGCTTGCGGCTGGCAATCATGGCCTGCAATTGGGTCGCCATTTGATCGAAGGTGCGTCCCACCCGGGCCAGACTGCTGCCCGGTGGCAGATTGGTTCGGCAGGAGAGATCCCCATCGCCTACGCGACGTGCGGTTTGCTCCAACTGCTGCAAGCCGCGCCAGTGGGGACGCAACCAGAGCAGAATGGGCAGGCCGAGGGATAGGCCGATCACCAGCAGCAGCCCCACATCGACCCAGTGCAGCTCGTGCAGGTAGGAGAGGTAGGGTACAGGGCCGACAATCAGCACCCGATCGGTATCGGGGATGCGCTGCAGGAAGGTGTCATCCTCCTCGACGATGACAATGTTGCCGGCGGCCAGAAAGGCCTGATCCTCGCTGGCCAGGGGCTGGCGCACCAGCTCACCGATCTTGAGGGGGAGGGTAAACTGACTGCTCTGCTCGGCCAGCCGATCGGGCCAGCGCTCTGGCGGGGTTCTTGCCAACTCGCCGGTCAACAGGCCAAGAGAGCCCTGCATCATGCGTTCGAGATAGCGATCGCCCGCCCGTTCGGCGGTCACCTGATAGACCACGCCCACCAGCAGGATGGCCAGGGTGAAGCAGCCGATCAGCAACAGATAGAATTGGATAAAGAGACGGCGCATGGCGGTGCTCCCGAAAGAGGGTTATTCCCAGGCGTGGGGGACGAAGAGGTAGCCTTTCTGGCGCACCGTCTTGATCTGGGTCGGGTTGTCGGGGTTATCACCCAGTTTGCGGCGCAGGCGGGAGATGGCCACATCCATGCTGCGATCCTGACCGTCGTACTCCCGGCCGCGCAAGCTGCGGAACAGGGCTTCCCGACTCAAGATTTGGCCCGCGTGGCAGGCGAGCTCCCACAGCAGATCAAAGTCGGCGGTCGAGAGGGCAATGCTCTCGCCATCGAGGCGCACATCTCGTCCCGGACCATCCACCCGCAGCCGACCAAATTGTAGTTGCTGGGGAACGCTGCTGGTGGCTGCCGGTTGGGTTGATGCTTGCTGGTGCTGGCGAAACTGCACCCTCAGTCTGGCCAGTAGCACGGGGGGCGGGGTGGTTTTAAGGATGTAGTCGTTGGCGCCCAGCTCCAGACTTAGGATCTGGTTCATGTCGCTATCCAGCGAGGTGAGCATTACGATGGGGCCGTCGAAGCGCGGCCGCAGATCCCGACAGAGGGACATGCCATCCTGCCCCGGCAACATGATATCGAGCAGCACCAGATCGGGCTGTTCGGCCTCGACCCGAGCCAGCGCCATATCCCCTCTGGGCTCGAGGAGCACATCCATATCGTGGCGACCGAGCCAACTGCTGATGAGCTGGCCAATCTCGGGATCATCTTCGACAAAAAGAATGCGTTGCATAGAAAAGCTCCAACGGGAAGCAGGAGAGAAGAAGAGCGATCAGCATATCAATGGCGCCTGGGAAATACAGAAAAAGAACCAGGCAGGCTGATGTGTGGGGGAGTGTGGCTGTGTGTATCGATGGGGAGGCGCACATCGTGACAAATGGGCAGAGCCGCGTTTATCGATCTGGAGGATGATGGCCTTGCAGACAAGGTAAGGCGCTGTCGAGCGCAAAAACAAAAAAACCGGCCAAGGCCGGTTTTTCGCGGAGCAGACCAGAAGGTCACTGCACCAATTCGATGGACGTCACCTTGCGGCGATTATCGACAGAATAATGGGGTGGCTGATGGGGCTCGAACCCACGACAACCGGAATCACAATCCGGGACTCTACCAACTGAGCTACAGCCACCACTGAAATTTTCATCAACGCTCGCCAATCCAGAAGGATTGGGGAACATCAATGGCGCGCCCTGCAGGATTCGAACCTGCGACCCACGGCTTAGAAGGCCGTTGCTCTATCCAACTGAGCTAAGGGCGCTTTGTATCAACACGTCTTAGGGACGAGTCGATGAACATGGTCGGTGATAAAGGATTCGAACCTTTGACCCTCTGGTCCCAAACCAGATGCGCTACCGGACTGCGCTAATCACCGAAAATCCCTGACCAGCATATCGACATGAGTCGTACTGGGCAACGGGCGGGCATCATAGCCAAGCGTAAGGGGCAGCGTCAACGACTTTTTCCCCCAGTAAATTCAAGTGCCTACTTATTGCCCGCTACAGGTCTGGCGTGCGTCTGCCGCTAACATCCCGGCTAAAAAAATGCGACAATGCGCGGCAGTTGAACACATGGTGAGTGGAGAACGATGTCTGCCAAAATCATAGATGGAAAACAGGTTGCGCAAACGATTCGCAGCCAGGTCGCGGCGCAAGTCCAACAGCGGTTGGCGGCAGGGAAACGGGCTCCAGGGCTGGCAGTCATTCTGGTGGGGGCGGATCCCGCCTCTCAGGTCTATGTCGGCAGCAAACGCCGGGCATGCGAGGAGGTGGGGTTTCTCTCCCGCTCCTATGATCTGAGTGCCACTGCCAGTCAGGAAGAGCTGCTGGCGCTGATCGACCAGTTGAATGCGGATAGCCACGTAGATGGCATTCTGGTTCAGCTGCCGTTGCCGGATCACTTTGATACCACTCAGGTGCTGGAGCGGATCCAGCCTGACAAGGATGTAGATGGATTTCACCCGTATAACGTCGGTCGTCTGGCCCAACGTATTCCGGCGCTGCGCCCCTGCACTCCGAAAGGGATCATGACACTGATCGAGACCACCGGCGTGAAGACACATGGTCTGCATGCGGTCGTGGTGGGAGCGTCCAACATCGTCGGGCGTCCCATGACCCTCGAATTGTTGCTGGCTGGCTGCACAACCACGACCTGTCACCGCTTTACCCGGGATCTGGAAGAGCAGGTTCGCCGTGCCGATCTGCTGGTTGTTGCGGTCGGTAAGCCCAACTTCATCCCTGGGGAGTGGATCAAACCGGGGGCACTGGTGATCGATGTGGGCATCAACCGTCTGGCTGATGGCTCGCTGGTCGGGGATGTGGAGTTTGAGACGGCGCGCAGCCATGCCTCCTTCATTACTCCGGTACCCGGTGGCGTGGGCCCGATGACGGTCGCCAGCCTGATGGAAAATACCCTGATCGCCTGCAGTGAATATCACGACTGATCATGGTTGGTGATAACCCTGTGATCCCGTGAGGAGGCAGGATTCGCCAGAAATATGACAATAAAAAACCGGTTGCTCAGAGAGGAACCGGTTTTTTATTTATCCAACGGGTGTTATTTACATATTTTGTGCTTCGTTTGGCACAATCACAGAGGCGTGATTTCCTTTCGGCCCCTGTTGCAGTTCAAAATTGACAGCCTGACCCGCTTTCAGGGTCTTGTAGCCCTCCATTTGAATCGTGGAGTAGTGAGCGAAGATATCCTCACCGCCCCCTTCCGGACAGATAAACCCAAATCCTTTTGCGTTGTTAAACCACTTAACTGTGCCGGTTGCCATACTTCTACATCCTTTTATTGATTACCCAGAAGTCGTTGAGTAACCTGCGCCAGCCCTTTATAACTAGGGACATGGGCCCATAGCAGACGGGCACAGATTAGCAAGTAACCAATCTAGTCTAACTTTTGAGCGAGTCAAGAAGTTGTTAACAGCTGATGTGATCTGGTTAACAAGTCTATTGACAACCTTGTGTTAGACGGTAGTAATCTAGAGGTACCAAAGCGCGATTATGAGCAAGCAGAAAGAACTCTTTGCTAATGAAGAGATTGCAGAAGCAGAGAAAACAAAGCTGCAGCCGCCACCCATGTATAAAGTTGTGTTGAACAACGATGACTACACCCCGATGGAGTTCGTGGTGGAGGTGCTGCAAAAGTTCTTTGGTATGGATTTGGACAAGGCGACTCAGGTCATGCTGAGTGTGCATTATAGTGGTAAGGGTGTCTGCGGCATGTTTACCGCAGAGATCGCCGAAACCAAGGTTGTCCAAGTCAACACCTATGCACGTAACAACGAACATCCACTGCTCTGTACTATGGAAAAGGCTTGAATCTGATGACTTGATGGCGAGTGTGACACCACATTGTAGCTGTACTAGGGGAGGTGCCTATGTTGAATAAAGATCTAGAAAAGACGCTGAACGAGGCTTTCAAACTGGCCCGTGACGAGCGTCATGAATTCATGACCGTCGAGCACCTGTTGTTAGCCCTTCTGGATAACAGTTCAGCCCATGAGGCGCTGAGCTCTTGTGGTGCCGATGTTGAGCAGATGCGCAAGGAGATCCGCGCATTCATCACCCAAACTACTCCGCTCATACCGCGCGATGATGAAGATCGTGAAACCCAGCCGACACTGGGCTTCCAGCGCGTGTTGCAGCGTGCCGTCTTCCATGTGCAATCCTCCGGCAATACCGAAGTAAGCGGCGCCAACGTGCTGGTCGCTATCTTCAGTGAGCAGGAGTCACAAGCTGCCTATTTCCTGAAAAAAGCCGAGATCAGCCGTCTCGACGTCGTCAATTTCCTCTCCCACGGGGTGCGCAAGGACAGCAAGCCGGATCTCGGCAGCAATAACAATCCCGAGTCTGATGATGATGTTTCGGCCGCACAGATCGAGAGCTTTGCCACCAACCTGAACCAGCTGGTGCTGGAAGGGCGCATCGATCCGCTGATTGGCCGTGATCAGGAGCTCAATCGTACCATTCAGGTGCTCTGCCGCCGTCGCAAGAACAACCCGCTGCTGGTGGGTGAAGCCGGCGTGGGGAAAACCGCCATTGCCGAAGGGTTGGCCTATCGCATCGTCAAGGGGGATGTGCCCGAGGTGATTGCGGGCAGTACCATCTATTCGCTGGATATGGGTTCTCTGCTGGCGGGCACCAAATACCGTGGTGATTTCGAGAAGCGCCTCAAAGTACTGCTCAAGCAGATTGAGCGTCAGGAAGGGGCCATCCTCTTTATCGACGAGATCCATACCATCATTGGTGCCGGTGCTGCTTCCGGTGGTCAGCTGGATGCGGCCAACCTGATCAAGCCGCTGCTCTCCAATGGTTTGCTCCGCTGTGTGGGATCCACCACTTATCAGGAGTACGCCCAGATCTTCGAGAAAGACCGTGCGTTGGCCCGTCGCTTCCAGAAGATCGATATTGTCGAGCCGACTATCGATGACACCACTCGCATCCTGATGGGGCTCAAGAGTCGCTACGAAGCCCACCACGGTGTACGCTATACCGCCAAGGCGATCCGTGCAGCTGCCGAGCTCTCTGCCAAGTACATCAATGATCGTCACCTACCCGACAAGGCGATCGATGTGATCGACGAGGCGGGTGCCGGTCAACGGTTACTGCCGGCGAGCAAGCGCAAGAAAGTGATCAATGTGCAGGAAATTGAGTCCATTGTGGCCAAGATCGCCCGCATTCCGGAAAAATCAGTCTCCTCTTCAGATAAAGAAGTACTGAAGAACCTGGAGCGCAATCTGAAGATGGTGGTCTTTGGTCAGGATAAAGCCATCGAGGTGCTGACCGATGCGATTCGCCTCTCTCGTTCAGGTTTGGGTAACGAGCGTCGCCCGGTAGGGTGCTTCCTCTTCGCTGGTCCGACCGGGGTGGGCAAGACCGAGGTCACCCAGCAGTTGGGTAAGGCGCTGGGTGTCGAGATGCTGCGCTTTGATATGTCCGAGTACATGGAACGCCATACCGTATCTCGTCTGATTGGTGCGCCTCCCGGCTATGTCGGTTTTGAGCAGGGTGGTCTGCTGACTGATGCGGTGATCAAGCATCCTCATTCCGTCGTGTTGCTTGACGAAATTGAGAAAGCTCACCCGGACGTATTCAATCTGCTGTTGCAGGTGATGGACAACGGCACCCTGACCGACAACAACGGGCGCAAGGCGGATTTCCGTAACGTGATTTTGGTCATGACTACCAACGCCGGTGTGCAGGAGACTCAGCGTAAATCGATTGGCTTCCAGCAACAGGATTTGAGCCACGATGCCATGGCGGTGATCAACAAGACCTTCAGTCCGGAGTTTCGCAACCGGCTTGATCACACCATCTGGTTCAACCATCTGGATATGACGGTGATCCATCAGGTGGTCGACAAGTTCATTGTCGAATTGCAGGTTCAACTGGATGCGAAGGGAGTCTCTCTCGAGGTGTCAGAGCGTGCCCGCCACTGGTTGGCAGAGAAGGGATATGACAGAGCCATGGGCGCCAGACCGATGGGTCGGGTAATCCAGGAGCACCTCAAGAAACCCCTGGCCAACGAGATCCTGTTTGGTTCACTGGTTGACGGGGGAATTGTGAAGGTTGAGTTGGTAAATGACAGCCTCAGCTTTGATTTTCAGGTCAATGTTGAAGCTGTTTCCCACTAAGCGTTAGTGATCAGAAAACGACAAAAAACCCCAACCGAAAGGTTGGGGTTTTTTGCTGAATTCCTGGCTTAGCGAGAGCGGAAAACAATACGTCCCTTGGAGAGATCGTAGGGAGTCAGTGCTACCGTTACTTTGTCTCCAGTCAGGATACGAATGTAGTTTTTGCGCATCTTGCCTGAAATATGAGCGATAACCACGTGACCATTCTCCAGTTCCACACGGAACATGGTATTGGGCAGGGTTTCGAGAATAGTGCCCTGCATCTCAATACTGTCTTCTTTAGCCATTGAATCCTCTTGATAAGCCACAACAAAAAACCGCTGGATCATGCCGGATTTAAGGCTATGTGTAAAGTTTACTCGGGCTTGGTGTCGATATTTTTCCATTCCCCCTGAATTAACAGTTCATGAGGGAGGTAATTGCGTTTGTAATTCATCTTGCGACACGCCTCTACCAGATAGCCAAGATAGAGCCAGCTTCGCCCGGTTCGCCTGGCCAGATCGAGCTGGCAGAGGATGGCAAAAGTGCCCAGGGAGCGATCGGCATAGTCAGGATCGAAGAAGGTGTACATGGCGCTCAAGGAGTGGGGCAGCAGGTCTGTGGTGGCTACACCGATAAGGCGGCCCTCTTTGCGCATCTCCAGGTAGAGCGGCGGCATCCAGTCACAATGGAGAAACCCACGATACTGGCTGCGGTTGGGGGGATACATGCTGCCATCGTGATGGCGTTCGCGGATATAGCGTTCGTAGAGCAGGTAATACTCGGGTTTGTCATCGTAGCTCAGGACGATCTCGATATCCCTGTTGAGCTGGCGGATCCGCTTCTGGCCGCGGCTGGGGCGAAAGCGCTCGCTGTGAATACGAAGGGACTGGCAGGCATGGCACGCCGGGCAGTGGGGACGATAGATGTCGTTGCCACTGCGGCGAAAACCGGCAGTCAACAATCGCTCGTAACCGTTGGCGTTGAGCAGATTGTGATCCATCAGTACCAGCAATTGCTCCTGTTCATGGTCCAGATAACTGCAGGGATGCTTGGGAGTCAGCCCTACTTTGAGGATCACTTCTTCAGTCATAGGCTGATTTCCCCCTCTTGCCAGCAGGAAGCCAATAGTGGTTGATGGCCAAGGCGTGCCAGTTCGGCCAGAAAACGGGCCCTTGGCCACTCCTCGATACCCAGGGTCGCCAGAAACGGGTTTTGCATCTGGCAATCGATGAGGGCGCCGCGATGGCGGGCGAAGTGGCGACAGAGTGCCACCATGGCAAGTTTGGCGCCGTTATCAATCCGGCTGAACATGGATTCACCGCAAAACAGTCGGCCGATAGAGAGGCCATACAGTCCCGCTTGCAGCTCTCCCTCCTGCCAGATCTCGATAGAGTGGGCATGACCCAGCCGGTGCAACTGCTGGTAGGCCTCGATCATGGGCTGGCTGATCCAGGTGCCATCGGCAGTGCGACGAGGGGCGGCGCAGGCGGTAATGACTTCATTAAAGGCGCGATTGACGGAAATATCGAATGGGGTACGGCGGATAATCTTCTGCAGTGTGCGCCCCACAT
This sequence comes from Aeromonas sp. 159, assembly GCF_963862045.1. Taxonomy (NCBI): domain Bacteria; kingdom Pseudomonadati; phylum Pseudomonadota; class Gammaproteobacteria; order Aeromonadales; family Aeromonadaceae; genus Aeromonas; species Aeromonas sp. 159. Next base: position 12,501 of record NZ_CAWLMI010000031.1, read on the forward strand.
GGAGTTGGTCGGGACGGATCACCCCACGGGGATCCGGTGACCACCACAGGGTCGGCTGGTGGGGTTCATTCCACGGGAAGATCCCCTTGTGGTAAGCTGCCAGCAATCTGGCAGGGGAGAGATCCCCGCCGATCGCCAGCAAGCCATTGGGCTCTTCCAGCGCATGGCTGGGGTCGGGAAACCAGCAAAGCTCATCATCCAGTTGGGTAAGATAGCGAGACATAAGGCAACGAGGTTCATAGATGAAGGCCATTATCCTGATAGTATCCAGCTTGCTCTGCTTTGTCACGGCGCCCGCCGGGGCGGAAGTTTACCAGCGCAATACCGCGCGGCCGGTCAATCAGGTGGTGTTTGGTCAGGTCGAAACGGTGCGCAATATTACCCAGCGCCAGATCCTGGAGTCAGAGCACTCTGGCTGGAAGACGCTGGGTGGTGCCGTGTTGGGCGGTCTGCTTGGCAACCAGTTTGGCGGCGGTCATGGCCGTGAAATCGCCACCGCCGTCGGCGCGCTCGCAGGTGCTGCAGCTGCGCAGCAATACCAGTCCGGGGGAACCGTGGTGGAAAACAAGTTGGTGGAGCTGCTGATCCGCAACGAGCAAAATGCCCTTATCAACGTGATCCAGGATTATGATCCCACCATGGTCTTTGCCAATGGGGACAAGGTGCGCATTCTCTACTTCGATGATGGGGTGCGGGTCGACAAGACTTACTGACTTTCGATAGTCTCGGTGATGGGGAGACTGTGGCAGGAAAGGAACCCGCAGACTCTCCTGCTGGAAAGTCTGTCGGGCGGTAATACACGGGACTGATGCCCTGAGGATTCAGATAGTTATCTCTTGAGAGACTATCTTGTCGCGACCGGTGTTCTTTGCCTGATAGAGCAGCCGATCCGCTACGCTCAGCGCCTCGTCCATGGATATCCGCCCGACACTGATCACGCCGTAACTGGCGCGAACAAAGAGCGGGGTTTCCGGTGACAAGGGTTGCTGGCGCAGCTGCTGACGCAGCCCTTCAAGACGCTTGATCAACACGGGGACGGTACAGTGAGGCACCATCATGGCAAACTCCTCTCCGCCAAAGCGGGCGATCATGGCATCGGGGAAGAACTGGGTCAGTAGCCGGGTCAGATGGCAGAGCAGTTGATCGCCGATGGCATGGCCCCAGTGATCGTTGACCTGCTTGAAGTGATCCACATCAAGCACACAGAGTGCGAGAGGCGTCTGCTGGCGCTGATGTTCTTCAAACCATTTTTGCCCTTCGTTGAACCAGTAGCGCCGGTTGTAGAGACCGGTCAGATAATCACGATTGGCTGACTCCTGAATGCTGTTGAACTGCTCGAGCGCTTCCAGATTGTGGCTGACCCGACACTGTAGCTCTTCCGGCTCGAACGGCTGGTTGAGAAAGTCGTTGGCGCCCTGCTTGAGGTAGCGAGCAGAGAGACCGCGCTTGTCCGAGACCGAGATCCCGATAATCGCGAGCTGCTGCTTGCTGTAACGCTCTCTCAGCATCCGCACCAGACTGATGCCATCGATATCCGGCATATAATAGTCGACCAGTGCCAGCCGGATGTCCGGGTGTTGCTCCAGCATCGCCATCGCTTCACGGGCATGACTGGCCTCATGCACCTGCAACAACTGCTTGCGCAACTGGGCCATGGTGCGGTGACGGGAGGTGCGTGAGTCGTCGACCACCAGCACTTCGATAGACTGGTTGAGATAGAGGCGGTGCACCAAACTGACGGCATATTGCAGCGAGTGGCGCGAATCCTTCATCACATAGTCCAGCACGCCGGTTTCCAGCCAGGCGGCACGTTTATCCTCGCTGATGTCGGCAGTGAGGATCACCACCGGCAAACCTCGAGCCAGCAGCTCGTTGACCGCTTCGCCACGGGGCGCATCCGGCAAGGTCAGGTCCACCAGCGCGACCACATACTCCTCGCCCCGGCAGTGACGGGCACCTTCGAGGGTATCGAAGGCGTCAATCTCGAGGCCTGTCTGCTGGGCAATGGCCTGAGTCAGCATACGGCGGATGGTCAGGCTATCTTCGACAATCAATATCTTCTGTTTCATTAGACTCCTTTAAATAAAAAAGGCATACCGACTGGTATGCCTTATATCACAACTACGCTTGTTTATTGCGCGTCGAGGTAGCGTTCGGCATCGAGGGCTGCCATGCAGCCGGTACCGGCAGAGGTGATCGCCTGACGGTAGTTGTGGTCGGCCACGTCGCCGGCAGCGAAGACACCTTCAATGCTGGTCTGGGTGGCAAAACCGTCGAGGCCGCCACGTACCTTCAGATAGCCGTTTTGCATCTCCAGCTGGCCATCGAAGATCTGGGTATTGGGCTGGTGGCCGATGGCGATGAAGACGCCCATCAGCGGCAGCTCGCTGGTGCTGTTGTCCTGAGTGTTGCGCAGGCGCACACCGGTGACCCCCATCTGATCGCCCAGCACTTCGTCCAGGGTCTGGTGGGTGTGCAGCACGATATTGCCGCTCGCGACCTTGTCGTGCAGACGCTTGATCAGGATCTTCTCGGCACGGAATTCGTCGCGGCGGTGGATCAGGTGCACCTTCTTGGCGATGTTGGCCAGATACAAAGCTTCTTCAACAGCGGTGTTGCCGCCGCCGATCACCGCCACTTCCTGATTGCGGTAGAAGAAACCGTCACAGGTGGCACAGGCAGAGACGCCGCGCCCCTTGAAGGCCTCTTCGGAGGGCAGACCCAGATACTTGGCGGAGGCGCCGGTCGCGATGATCAGGGCATCGCAGGTGTACTCGCCGTTGTCGCCCTTGAGACGGAACGGGCGCTGAGTCAGTTCGACACTGTTGATGTGATCAAACAGGATGCGGGTGTCGAACTTCTCTGCATGCTCTTTCATGCGCTCCATCAGGGCCGGGCCTGTCAGCCCTTCCGGATCACCTGGCCAGTTTTCCACTTCGGTGGTGGTGGTCAGCTGACCCCCTTGCTGCATGCCGGTGATGAGCAGGGGATTGAGGTTGGCGCGGGCGGCGTAGACGGCCGCGGTGTAACCGGCCGGGCCTGACCCTAAGATCAGCAATTTGCTGTGAGTGACTTGGCTCATGATGTCATTTCCGGGATGTGATGAGTTTGCGCGATTGTAGGTAATTCGTGATCCGGGGTCAAAGGCTGGTGAGTCGATTGCACTAATCGTGTTCACAAGGGGTGACATGCAAAATAAAGGCATAAAAAAACCGCCCATCGCGGGCGGATTTTCACTCATCTCCAACTGGCGCAGGCCAGCGCAGATCAGTTCAGCAGGGTCAGGGGATCCGTGTAGGCAAGGCCATGTGCCACGGCCACTTCCTTGCAGGTGAGCTTGCCCTCCATCACGTTGAGCCCGTGCAGCAGGTTGGGATCGCTCAGCAGTGCCTGACGATACCCTTGCTGGGCCAGCTTGATGATAAAGGGGAGGGTGGCATTGTTGAGCGCCACGGTCGAGGTGCGGGCCACCGCCCCCGGCATGTTGGCGACACAGTAGTGCACCACTTCATCGACGATATAGGTCGGATCCTGGTGGGTGGTGGCGTGGGAGGTTTCCACACAGCCGCCCTGATCGATGGCCACATCGACGATGGCAGAACCCGGCTTCATGCGCGCAATGTGGTCACGGCGGACAAGTTTTGGCGCAGTGGCGCCCGGTACCAGCACGCCGCCGATGACCAGATCGGCCGCCAGCAGATGGCGCTCCAGCGTCTCGCTGTTGGAGTAGACTACTTTGGCCGCTCCCTGGAACTCGTTATCGAGACGGCGAAGGGTATCGACGTTGTTGTCGAGGATGGTCACATCTGCGCGCAGGCCAATGGCCATGCGGGCTGCATTAGAGCCGACCACGCCGCCACCGATGATCACCACCTTGGCCGGTTCGACACCGGGTACGCCGCCGAGCAGCACACCGCTACCACCGCGCGATTTTTCCAGTGCCTGGGCACCCGCCTGAATAGACATGCGACCTGCGACTTCCGACATGGGGGCCAGCAAGGGCAGGCCGCCACGGCCGTCGGTGACGGTTTCATAGGCGATACAGATGGCGCCGCTTTTCAGCAGGGCTTCGGTCTGGGGCAAGTCTGGCGCCAGATGCAGATAGGTAAACAGGGTTTGACCCGGGCGCAGCATGGCACATTCGACAGGCTGAGGTTCCTTGACCTTGACGATCATCTCGGCTTTGGCGAAAACCTCTGCTGCAGAGGCCAAAATTTCGGCTCCAACAGCGATATAATCTGCATCGCTGAAGCCAATGCCGTTTCCGGCACCGCTTTGGACGAAAACAGTATGGTTTCGTGCTGTCAGTTCACGTACACTGGCCGGAACCATGCCTACGCGGTATTCATGGTTTTTTATCTCTTTAGGTACACCGATAATCATGCTATCCCTCGTCTATAGATTGGTGTTTCATGTTGCCAAAATGTTAACCAACATTTGCGCCTAGTATATTCAGGTATTGACAGGATTTGTGACCATAATTATAAAATGACTGGTGATTCTTACCAAAAAATAGCCAAAGGATGGAATAAAATGATGGAAGCTAAGAGTCGGCTAAAGGATTTGGACAGGATTGACCGCAACATTCTTAATGAACTGCAAAAGGATGGCAGGATTTCGAATGTTGAGTTGTCCAAGCGAGTTGGCCTGAGTCCTACACCGTGTCTGGAACGGGTTCGTCGCCTCGAGCGACAAGGTTATATCGAAGGATATGCCGCTATTCTGAACCCTCATTATCTGGACGCATCTCTGCTGGTGTTTGTAGAGATAACCCTCAATCGCGGGGCGCCTGATGTGTTTGAACAGTTCAACAAGGCTGTTCAGGTGCTCGAAGAGATCCAGGAGTGTCATCTGGTTTCCGGTGACTTCGACTACCTGCTCAAGACCCGAGTCAGCGACATGTCGGCTTACCGCCGTCTGTTGGGGGAAACCCTGCTGCGTCTGCCCGGTGTCAATGACACCCGCACCTATGTGGTGATGGAAGAGGTCAAGCAGAGCAGTCGTCTGGTGATCAGCACCCGATAAAGCAGGTTATGCCGTGGTATCTTTTCCATATGAGACACCATGACAGTCAGAAACGAGCGGCCGGTCCGCTCGTTTCTTCTTGTAAAGATAATTGCAAATATGGCCCCGTCCCATCAGGCTCTGGCTGACAATCGATGGGCTTTTCGGGGATACTAGGCCCCCTTATTTCCTGCATTACATGTTTTCAGAAAGGAGCCGGAGTTTGGCCGATAAAAAGCTGTTTACTCCTTTATCAGGTACACAACGGATCTTCGAAGCCGTCTTGATCGCCATCACCCTGATGGCTGCTTATCTTCTGCTTGCCCTGTTGTCCTATCACCCCGCGGATCCCGGCTGGTCCCAGACCTCCTGGCAAGGGGAGGTGAAGAACCTCGCCGGTAGTGCCGGTGCCTGGCTCGCCGATATCACCATGTTTACCTTTGGTGCCTTCTCCTATCTGGTGCCGCCGCTGGTGGTGCTGCTGGGCTGGAGTCTGTTCTGGCGCCCGAGCCGTCTGCTCGATGTGGATTACCTCACCCTGGGGGTGCGGATCATCGGCTTTATCCTGACCGTGCTCGGCATGTCGGCCATTGCCAGCATGAACTTCAACGATATGCAAAACTTCTCCGCCGGTGGTCTGGTGGGGGATGTGATCGCTTCTGCAGTGGTGCCGCTGTTTGGCGGCGTCGGGGCCAACCTGATGCTGCTCTGCTTCGTGGCAACCGGCATCACCCTGTTTACCGGCTGGTCCTGGCTCACTATTGTCGAGCAGATCGGTGCGGCCTGTACCGGTTCGGTCAGCGCTGTTTACCACTTCCCGACCACCCTCGGCCGCTGGCTGACCGGTGGCTGGCGTCAACCCCGCAACGAGGGGCCGGATCCCTTGCTAGAAGGCGGGGTAGGGGCCATCGCGTTTGATGACGAGGAAGATGAGCCGCACACCAGCTGGACGCGCAAGCCCAAGGCCAAGAACCAGAAGGCTGCCGCCGAAGAGTGGCTGCCGGAACTCGACGACGATACCTTCGAGTTCGATCCCCAGTTTGATGATGAAGATGATGAGCCGGCTCCGGCTGCCAAGCCGAAACGTGCGGTGGCGGCTGCCAATGGGCGCCGTCAGCCGGTACTGGCTGTGGCCGATGACGATGATGATGACGATCTGGATCTGCCGTGGGCCGAAGGGGACGACGAGGTCGCCGCGCCGGTCGCTGTTGCACCGACCAAGCCCAAGCGTCGTCCGCAGTCAACAATGCCGCCGTTGCCGAGTATCGAGCTGCTCGACCGTCCACCCGCCAAGACCCAGATGATGAGCAAGGATGAGCTGGATCGAATGGGCCGTCTGGTGGAGGCCAAGCTTGCCGACTACAACGTGCAGGCCAAGGTGGTGGGTGTCTATCCGGGCCCGGTCATTACTCGTTTCGAGCTGGATCTGGCGCCGGGCATGAAGGCGAGCAAGATCACCAACCTCTCGCGCGATCTGGCCCGCTCTTTGTCTGCCAGCAGCGTGCGGGTGGTTGAGGTGATCCCGGGCAAGACCTATGTGGGGATCGAGCTGCCCAACCGGGTGCGTCAGACCGTTTACCTGCGCGAAACCCTCGACTGCGATGCTTTCCGCGATAGCCGCAACCCGCTCACCATGGGCCTGGGTCAGGACATCGCCGGCGAGCCGGTGGTGGTGAACCTGGCCAAGATGCCGCACCTGCTGGTGGCCGGTACCACAGGTTCCGGTAAGTCGGTGGGGGTCAACACCATGATCATCTCGATGCTCTACAAGTCATCCCCCGATGATCTGCGCTTCATCATGATCGACCCCAAGATGCTGGAACTCTCGGTCTACGAAGGGATCCCGCATCTGCTGACCGAGGTGGTGACCGACATGAAGGATGCCGCCAACGCCCTGCGCTGGTGTGTGGGCGAGATGGAGCGCCGTTACAAGCTGATGTCGGCAGTCGGGGTGCGCAACCTCAAGGGCTACAACGACAAGGTACTGGCTGCCATCGAGGAGGGGGAACCCCTGCTGGATCCGTTGTGGCGTCCGGGTGACTCCATGGATCAGATGCCGCCGGAGCTGGAGAAGCTGCCCCACATCGTGGTGGTGGTGGACGAATTTGCCGACATGATGATGATCGTCGGCAAGAAGGTGGAAGAGCTGATCGCCCGTATCGCCCAGAAGGCGCGGGCCGCCGGTATTCACCTTATTTTGGCGACCCAGCGTCCGTCAGTGGATGTGATTACCGGTCTTATCAAGGCCAACATCCCGACCCGTATTTCGTTCCAGGTATCGAGCAAGATCGACTCGCGCACCATCATCGATCAGGGCGGCGCCGAATCCCTGCTCGGTATGGGCGACATGCTCTACATGCCGGCCGGTACCTCCAACCCGACCCGGGTACACGGTGCCTTTGTCGATGACCACGAAGTGCACAAGGTGGTGGCGGATTGGAAACTGCGCGGCGAGCCGAACTACATCGAGGAGATCCTCTCCGGTGAGTCGGGTGGCGAAGGTGGCAGCGGCGAATATGGCGGTGGTGGCGATGAAGAGCTCGACCCCCTGTTCGACGAAGCTGTCGCTTTTGTGGTGGAGTCCCGCCGTGGCTCGACCTCCAGCGTCCAGCGCAAGTTCAAGATTGGTTACAACCGGGCAGCCCGTCTCATCGAGCAGATGGAGAATCAGGGCATCGTCAGCTCACCGGGTGGCAATGGTCAGCGCGACGTGCTGGCACCGCCGCCGGTGCGGGACTAAGCCTCACCGTTTCATACTATCCCTGGCCATGCCCTCCGCGGGCGTGGCCTTTTATCGAGAGCGTCTTTATGAAGAGCGTGATGAAAAAACAACTGTTGATGGGTACCGTGCTGCTGATGGCCAGCAGCCAGGTGTGGGCCGATGCGGCCAGCGATCTCAAACATAAGCTGGCGGGGGTGAGCCTCTTCTCCGCCAAGTTTGCCCAGACCGTCTATGACAGCAAGGGCAAGGAGCTGCAAAAGGCCAGCGGCGATCTGCTGGTGCAGCGGCCAAACCGTTTCAACTGGCACACCACCTCGCCGGACGAGAGCCTGATCGTGGCCGATGGTCAGGATGTCTGGGTCTATGATCCCTTCGTCGAGCAGGTGACCGCCCTCAAGCTGAAAGATGCGGTGCTCAACACCCCCTTTATTCTGATCGCTGGCAATGACGACAAGTTCTGGAAGAACTATGACGTGACCCAGCAGGGGGATGTCTATACCGTCACCAGCCGTCACAAGGATGAGCTGATCGCCTCCTTCCGTGTCACCTTCGACAGACAAGACAACATCAGTCGTTTCGATGTGAAAGAGGCGCAAGGGCAGTGGAGTGAATTCACCCTTAGCAACTTCAACCGCAAGCCGGTGCTCAAGGGCAACGAATTTGTTTTCAAGATCCCGAAGGGGGTCGAGCTGGACGACCAGCGCTAATGAGCAAGCGGTCGTTGGATTGCTCGCCACTGCGCCAGTCAAAGGCGAGTGGCGTGACGCTGGGTGGTCAATACAGATGAGCAACTTGACGCTGGATTTCTCATCGGACTTTCGTCCGCTGGCGGCCCGGATGCGGCCGCAAAACCTCGACCAGTATATCGGTCAGCAACATATCCTGGGGGCTGACAAGCCCCTGCGCAAAGCCATTCTGGCGGGTCACTGCCACTCGATGATCCTGTGGGGGCCGCCCGGTACCGGCAAGACCACGCTGGCGGAGCTGATGGCTCACTACTGTCAGGCGGAAGTGGAGCGACTCTCTGCGGTCACCTCCGGGATCAAGGAGATCCGCGCCGCTATCGACAAGGCGAAGGAGAACAGCTGGCGCGGAGTGCGCACCATCCTGTTTGTGGATGAGGTGCACCGCTTCAACAAGAGCCAGCAGGATGTGTTCCTGCCCCACATCGAAGATGGCACCATCACCTTTATCGGTGCCACCACTGAAAACCCCTCGTTCGAACTCAACAACGCACTGCTCTCACGAGCCCGGGTCTATCTGCTCAAGCGACTGGAGGAGAGCGATATTCTCGCCATGCTCGATCAGGCGATGACCGATCCCCGTGGTCTCAATGATCCGGCACTCACCTTTGCCCCCGGCGTCAAAGAGGCGTTGGCCAAGGCGGTGGATGGGGACGGGCGAAAATCCCTCAACTATCTGGAGCTGTTGGCCGACATGGCCGAAACCGACAGCACAGGGGCGCGGGTGATCGACAGTGCCCTGCTCGCTGCCGTGGTGGGGGAGCACGTGGCCCGCTTCGACAAGGGGGGCGATCACTTCTACGACCTTATCTCGGCGGTGCACAAATCCATTCGCGGCTCGGCGCCGGATGCGGCGCTCTATTGGTACGCCCGTATGGTGAGCGCCGGTTGCGATCCCCTCTATATTGCCCGCCGCTTGCTGGCGATTGCCTCGGAAGATGTGGGCAATGCCGATCCCCGTGCTATGCAGGTCGCCCTGTCGGCCTGGGATTGCTTCCACCGGATCGGGCCAGCGGAAGGGGAGCGGGCTATCGCCCAGGCGATCGTCTATCTCGCCTGCGCCCCGAAAAGCAATGCGGTCTATACCGCCTGGAAGGCGGCGCTTCATGATGCCAAAAACCTCCCTGACTTCGAGGTGCCGGTACACCTGCGCAATGCGCCGACCAAACTGATGAGCGATCTGGGCTATGGCGCCGAGTATCGCTACGCCCATGACGAGCCGGGCGCCTATGCCGCGGGCGAGCAGTATTTCCCGCCCGAGCTTGCCGGCAAGCAGTACTACCAGCCCACCGATCGCGGCCTTGAAAAGCAGATTGGCCAGAAGCTCGATTACCTCCATGAACTGGACAGGCAAAGTCCGCAGCAACGGGGCAAATAGCCCCTTTGTTACCCCGTGTGGCTGAAAATTGGTCAGGCGTTTGAATATGCAGGACGGTTTGCGTGTCAAAGTCGGTAAAAACGACACAAATAGTCCCTGTTCGGGCGGGGGGGCGGTCTGCTACACTGCCCGTCTGACCCCGCTTGTCTTGGCCTTGCGCCATCTTCTTGATCTCGAAGGCCTGATTGTTGAGGCCCGATTCTGAAGACGATTGGGGTGCGCCAACCGATGTTAACTTCCGGATCTGTTTCCCAGCCCGTCATGACGACTCAGGCCCAGATCCCATTTTAAAAAAGTAGGTAAACCATGCTGGATCCCAAATATCTGCGCAGCGATATCGAAGAGGCTGCCGCTCGTCTGGCGACACGTGGCTACGTTCTGGACGTAGCGGCTGTCAATGCTCTGGAAGAGAAACGCAAGGATCTGCAGTCCCGTACTCAGGAGCTGCAGGCCGAGCGCAACGCCCGCTCCAAATCCATCGGTGAAGCTGCCCGTCGTGGTGAAGATGTTGCCCCGCTCAAGGCCGAAGTGACCAAAATCAACGACGAGCTGGAAACCAGCAAGGTCGAGCTGGATGCCCTGCTGGCCCAGCTGAAAGCCATTGCCGACGCCATCCCCAACCTGCCGAGCGAGACCACTCCGGTGGGCCGTGACGAGAACGACAACGTGGAAGTGCGCCGCTGGGGGACCCCGCGTGAGTTCAGCTTCCCGGTACGCGATCACATCGATCTGGGCGAAGCGGCCAAGGGCGTTGACTTCAAGAATGGCGTCAAACTCTCCGGTACCCGTTTTGTGGTGATGAAGGGTCAGATTGCCCGTCTGCACCGTGCCCTGGCTCAGTTCATGCTGGATCTGCACACCCAGCAGCACGGTTACACCGAGTGCTACGTGCCCTATCTGGTGAACCCGGACAGCCTCTATGGTACCGGCCAGTTGCCGAAATTTGCTCAAGACCTGTTCAATACCGGTATCGAAGGTGAAGGGGAAGAAGAGGGCAAGGTGCGCAAGTTCTCCCTGATCCCGACCTCCGAAGTGCCGCTCACCAACATGGCCCGTGACGAGATCTTTGACGCGCAAGAGCTGCCAATCAAGATGACCGCCCACAGCCCCTGCTTCCGCTCTGAAGCCGGTTCCTACGGTCGTGATACCCGTGGCCTCATCCGTATGCACCAGTTCGACAAGGTTGAAATGGTTCAGCTGGTTCACCCGGAGAAATCCTGGGATGCGCTGGAGGAGATGGTGGGTCACGCCGAGAAGGTGCTGCAACTGCTGGAGCTGCCGTATCGCGTGATGGCGCTCTCTACCGGTGACATGGGCTTCTGCGCTTCCAAGACCTACGATCTGGAAGTGTGGCTGCCGGCCCAGAACACTTACCGCGAGATCTCCTCTGTCTCCAACTGCACCGACTTCCAGGCGCGCCGCATGCAGGCTCGCGTGCGTATCGACGGCAAGCCGCAGCTGCTGCACACCCTGAACGGCTCCGGTCTGGCGGTGGGTCGTACTCTGGTTGCCGTGATGGAGAACTACCAGCAGGAAGATGGCCGCATCGCCATCCCGGCTGCGCTGCAATCCTACATGGGTGGCCTGACCCACATCGGGTAAGTTCACGCCGCTGACCACAACGCCATGGCATTGCCATGGCGTTGTGCATTCTGGCGCCGATCAACCGTTTTAGTGCTGAAAAAATGCGGCTTTTCGGCGTCGCTTTGAACAGTTAACACATTTTTATCAAGCAATGCGCAATCGTTTTTGTTAGACTGCGCCGCAATTTCGCAGGACATCTTTTTCTATGGTCTGGATTGATTACGCCATCATCGGCATCGTCGGTTTCTCTGCTCTTATCAGCCTGGTGCGCGGCTTCGTCAAGGAGGCCATGTCTCTTGTCACCTGGTTCGTCGCCTTCTTTATTGCCAGCCATTTCTATCCCGATCTCGCCGTCTATTTCACCTCCTTCTCCGACGCGCTGGTTCGCAACGGTCTGGCCATCGCGGCGCTGTTTGTGGCGACTTTGATCCTCGGCAGCGTGGTCAACTATGTGGTGGGCCTGTTGGTGGACAAGACGGGTCTCTCCGGTACCGATCGGGTGCTGGGGGTCTGCTTCGGTGCAATTCGCGGGGTGCTGATCGTCAGTGCCCTGCTTTTTTTCATGGATACCTTCACCAGCCTCTCCCAGAGCGACTGGTGGGTGGCGTCCAAGCTGGTGCCGGAGTTCAAGCCGGTGATCCAGTGGTTTTTCGGGTTCATGTTGAACTCATCCAGTTTTCTTAAACAGGTATAGTGACTTCGAGGTAGCAAAGACATGTGTGGTATTGTCGGTATAGTTGGCACCACCCCCGTCAATCAGGCCCTCTACGACGCCTTGACGGTGTTGCAGCACAGGGGACAGGATGCCGCCGGGATCGTGACCATTGATAGTGGAAACTTCCGGCAACGCAAGGCCAATGGCCTGGTGAAGGACGTGTTTGAAGTGCGCCACATGCAGCGTCTGCAAGGGAACATCGGCATAGGTCATGTCAGATACCCCACCGCAGGCAGCTCAAGTGCCGCTGAAGCCCAACCTTTTTATGTGAACTCGCCCTACGGCATGGTGCTGGCCCATAACGGCAACCTCACCAACGCCAAGGAGCTCAAGGAGCAGCAGTTCAAGGTCGCCCGCCGTCACATCAACACCACCTCCGACTCGGAAGTGTTGCTGAACGTGTTGGCCCACGAGCTGGATCGCTGTGACAAGATGGCCCTGCGTCCCGAAGATATCTTCGCCGCGGTGCGCAGAACCCATCAGCAGATCCGCGGCGCTTATGCGGTGGTTTCGCTGGTGATTGGTCATGGTCTCATCGGTTTTCGCGATCCCAACGGCATTCGCCCGCTGATCCTGGGTCGTCGGGTCGACGAGCAGGGGCAGGTGGAGTACATGCTCGCCTCAGAGAGCGTTGCGCTCGACGCCATCGGTTTCGAGACGGTGCGGGATATTGCGCCGGGTGAAGCCATCTACATCACCGAGCAGGGCCAGCTCTTCTCCGAGCAGTGTGCGGAGAACCCGCAGATGAGCTCTTGTATATTCGAATATGTCTATTTCGCCCGTCCCGATTCGTGCATCGACAAGGTCTCGGTCTACGCCGCCCGCCTCAACATGGGTCGCAAGCTGGGTCAGAAGATTGCCCGCGAGTGGGAAGATCTCGATGTAGACGTGGTCATCCCCATCCCCGAGACCTCCTGTGACGTGGCGCTGGAGATCGCCCATACCCTCGACCTGCCGTACCGTCAGGGCTTCGTGAAGAACCGCTACATCGGCCGTACCTTCATCATGCCGGGCCAGACCCAGCGCAAGAAGTCGGTGCGTCGCAAGCTCAACGCCATCAGCTCCGAATTCAAGGGCAAGAAGGTGTTGCTGGTGGATGATTCCATCGTGCGTGGTACCACGTCCGAGCAGATCATCCAGATGGCCCGTGAAGCGGGGGCAGCCAAGGTCTACTTCGCCTCGGCGGCGCCGGAAATTCGCTTCCCCAACGTCTACGGCATCGACATGCCCACCGCCAACGAGCTGATCGCCCATGGCCGCGAAGTGGAAGAGGTGTGCAAGCTGATTGGCGCTGACGGCCTGATTTTCCAGGATCTGGAAGATCTGGAAGCCGCCGTGCGGGAGATCAACCCGGATCTGCGTCACTTCGAGACCTCGGTCTTCAATGGTCACTACGTCACCTCCGACGTGGACCAGTCCTATCTGGATCACCTCAACGCCCTGCGCAACGATGACACCAAAGCGGTGCGTGAGTGGCAGGAAGGCACCAGCAATCTGGAAATTTTTAACGAAGGCAGTTAAACGTTTGCGGTTTTGCCGGATGGGATAGCGAGATGGGGGCCAGTGGCCCCCATTGTCGTTTTTGCCTCGCACCGCCAGAAGGGGTAGGGTGTATCTGTTTGAAAAATATCCGCTTATCTTGCCGGATATGGGCATGGCCAGCGGGATCCGCTAGCATAGGCGGCAACATATATGACCGATACGCTTTTAACCTGCGTGTTTAACAAACGAGAGTTTAGATGGATGACCTGTTAGCCCCTGTGCGCCAGTTTTTGCAGTGCGAGACCCCGGATGAGTGGGTGGAGATGGCGCGGGATCCGGCCCGTTTACCGACCCTGCTCATCGATCACGCCAACTGCGAGACCAAGGCTGCACTCACTGCCCACAGTCTGGTGCGCCGCTACTGCCTGCCGAAGGGCAAGCGCCATCTGCTGCCCAAGCTGGAGTTTTATCGCGAGCTGGATGCCATCCCGGAGAAGGCCGAGATCCTGGGCAAACGCAGCATGGGGGAGTCTGATCGCACCGTCTTTGCCGAACTGGAACGCAATCCGCTGCTGTTTCCCATGGTGCGACTCATTCAGGAGGAGCTGCACCACTTCGAGCAGGTGCTGGAGATCATGCAGGCCCGCGGCATCGAATACGGGCCGGTGACGGCCTCCCGCTATGCCCGCCAATTGATGCAGCATGTGCGCACCCATGAGCCGGCCACCATAGTCGACAAGATGATCATCGGCGCCTATATCGAGGCCCGCTCCTGCGAGCGCTTTGCCAAGCTGGCGCCCCATCTGGACGAAGAGCTGAGCCGTTTCTATGTCTCTTTGCTGCGCTCTGAAGCGCGCCACTATCAGGATTACCTGAGCCTGGCCGAACAGTACGCAGGGGAGGATATCAGCGAGCGGGTGGCCTTCTTTGGCAAGCTGGAAGCCGAGCTAATCTGCTCGCCGGATCCACAGTTCCGGTTTCATAGCGGCCTGCCTGTCACATCTGACAGTTGTTGACGCACAGGGGGCAAACTACTATTGCCCTGTTCCTACTACGAGCGACAAGTAGTTACTTTTGAGCGCAATTCCCGGCCCTGAGCCGGGATCTTTTTTTCTGTCGTACCTCCTTCCTGCCTTTGGCGCTCTATGCTGAATCCCTGGCTATTTTTGCGTATTCCCCTTGCGATGAAATCCTGTTCGATCAGCCGGTTATTGTGGTGATAAAGTGCTCATTCAATTGGCTCACCCTTGTAGAAACGGGCGAAACCGTGTACTTTTTTGCCTTCGCAAGATTTGAATAACCAATCAATAGGAGCGTGTATGCGCATTGTTCTGTTGGGGGCTCCGGGCGCCGGCAAAGGTACCCAGGCTCAGTTCATCATGGAAAAACACGGTATTCCCCAGATCTCCACCGGCGACATGCTGCGTGCGGCGATCAAAGCGGGCACCGAGCTCGGTCTGAAAGCCAAAGCTGTGATGGACGCAGGTCAGCTGGTCTCTGACGACATCATCATCGGTCTGGTCAAAGAGCGCATCGCTCAGCCGGACTGCGCCAAAGGCTTCCTGTTGGACGGTTTCCCGCGCACCATTCCCCAGGCGCAAGCCATGAAGGACGCCGGTGTCGTGGTTGATTTCGTGCTGGAGTTCGATGTGCCGGACGAAGAGATCGTCAAGCGCATGAGCGGCCGTCGCGTTCACTCCGGCTCCGGCCGTACCTACCACGTGGTGTTCAACCCGCCGAAAGTGGAAGGCAAGGATGACGTGACCGGTGAAGATCTGGTGATCCGCGCCGACGACGAAGAGACCACAGTACGCAAGCGTCTGGATGTATATCATCAGCAGACCGCGCCGCTGATCGGTTTCTACGGCAAAGAGGCGGAAGCGGGCCACACCCGTTACGTCAAGATCGACGGCACCCAGCCGGTTGATCTGGTCAGCAAGCAGCTTGCCACCATTCTGGGCTGATCTTTGCTGCCGGCACTGTTTCCCGTGCCATCAGATAAATAAAGAGAAGGGCCCTGTCGGGCCCTTTTTGCATAATGACAGATAGACAGGAAGCCAACGTGACCACGAAAACCGGAATATTGCTGGTCAATCTGGGTACCCCAGCCGCACCGACCACCGCTGCCGTCAAAGCATTCCTCAGCCAGTTCCTGCACGATCCCCGTGTGGTGGACCTGCCCCGTTACCTCTGGTGCCCGCTGCTCCACTTCATCATCTTGCCGACGCGCTCGCCCAAAGTGGCCAAGCTCTATCAGCAGGTGTGGACCGAGCAGGGCTCGCCGCTGATGGTGATAAGCAAGCAGCAGCGTGCTGCGCTGGAGCAGGAGCTCAAGCGGGAGGGGGTTGAGGTGCCGGTGGAGCTGGCGATGACCTATGGTTCCCCGTCAGTGAATGATGGCTGGCAGGCGCTCAAGGCCAAAGGGGTCAACCGGGTGATCCTGTTGCCGCTCTATCCGCAATATTCGGTCAGTACCACCGCCTCGGTCTTCGATGCCTGGGGCAAGGCGATGAAGAGAGAGCGCAATCTGCCGGTGGTACGGCTCATTCGTGATTATCACGCCCATCCCGAATACATTCAGGCGCTGGCCATGAGTGTGCGCCGTCACTGGGAGCAGCACGGTCAGGGTGATCACCTGCTGATGTCGTTCCACGGTATTCCAGAGCGCTACGAGAACGAAGGGGACCCCTATGGTCACCAGTGTCGCCATACCGCCAGCTTGCTGGCCGAGGCGCTCGGGCTGGAGGCCGGGCAGTGGACGGCCAGTTTCCAGTCCCGCTTTGGCAAGGAGGAGTGGCTCAAACCCTACACAGACGTGACCATTGGCGGTATGCCTGCTGCGGGCATCAAGCGGCTCGATGTGATTTGCCCTGCCTTTGCGGCCGACTGCCTCGAAACCCTTGAGGAAATTCAGGTACAGAATCGGGAGATCTTCATGGAGGCCGGTGGCGAGCGGTTTGAATATATTCCGGCCCTCAACAGCGATCAGGCCCATATCAGGATGATGGTCTCGCTCATCTGCCGCGAATTGGCATGAGTGACCGGCAGTCAGTCAAACAAGGAGTCGAGTCATGGTACATATCACGCTGATCTACGCAGGCCTGCTTGGGCTGCTGTTTCTGGGGCTCTCCTTCTGGGTGGTCAGACGCCGCGCCCAGTTCGGGGTGATGATAGGGCAGGGGGAGGCCCCCGAGCTGCTGGCGGCGATCCGGGCCCACGGCAATTTTGCCGAGTATGTGCCGCTGACCCTGCTACTGATGGCGCTGTGCGAGCTCTCCGGTGCCGGTGCGCTCTGGCTGCATGCCGGTGGCTCCATGCTGCTGGTCGGTCGCATCCTGCATGCCATTGGTATCCAGATCCCCAAAGCCCCCAATGTGCCCCGTTTTCTGGGCACTTTGCTGTTCTGGCTCGTCCTCGGCCTCTTCTCGCTGCTGGCCCTGTTGCAGGGCATGGCGGCCGCCTGAAAACAGGCGCTTTTTTATGCTAAGGAACCACCCCGGGTTGGGTGGTTTTTTTATGGTGAAAAGGCAAACGTTTTTCCTTGCGGGCCTTGTCTATACTGACTCCATTATTTAAACAGGGCGACTTTTCGGGGCGGCGGATTGTGTTAAAATCCCGCCCCTCTTTCCCCCAGAGCACAGAACATTGCCATGAAATTTCCCGGTCAGCGCAAGTCCAAACACTACTTCCCTGTCGACAGACGCGATCCCCTGGTGCCGCAAAATCCCCTGTTAACCGAGCTGGGCAAAGCCTACGTGGTCGGGATTGATCAGACCCTGGTTGATATTGAAGCCCATGTGGATGAAGACTTTCTGACCCGTTATGGTCTGAGCAAGGGGCACTCCGTCGTCATTAGTGATGATGTAGCTGAACGGATTTATGACGAGCTCAAGGCCAACAACATGGTGGTGAGCGAGTTTGCCGGTGGTACCATCGGCAACACGGTACACAACTACTCGGTACTGGCCGACTCCCACTCCATCCTGCTGGGTGTGATGAGTCAGGACATTCGCATCGGCTGCTACGCCTACCGTTATCTGTGCAACACCTCTTCCCGCGTCAATCTGGACTATCTGCAGCCGGTGGATGGCCCCATCGGCCGTTGCTTCACCTTCATTACCGAGTGCGGCGAACGCAGCTTCGGCATCAACGCCGGCAAGATGAACCAGCTGGATGTGCAGCACATTCCGGAGGATGTGATCAAAGGGGCGTCTGCACTGGTGATCACCGCCTATCTGGTACGCGGTGACGATGGTGATCCGATGAAAGAGGCGGCCATGACCGCGGTGCGTTATGCCCGTGAGGCCGGTATTCCCGTGGTGCTGACCCTGGGCACCCGTTTCGTCATCGACGAAAATCCCCAGTGGTGGCGCGACTTCATTGCCGAGAACGTGACCGTGCTGGCGATGAACGAAGACGAAGGGGAAGCCCTGACCGGCATAGCTGATCCGCTCGGTGCTGCCGACAAGGCGCTCGACTGGGCCGATATGGTGCTCTGTACTGCTGGCCCCATCGGCCTCTACATGGCGAGTTATACCGACGAGGACTACAAGCGCGAGACCACTCATACCCTGTTGCCGGGCGTTATCCCCGAGTTCAACATGTATGAGTTCAGCCGCCCGATGGCCCGCGCCAAGTGCCGTAAACCGGCCCGCATCTACTCCCACATCTCCCCGTATATGGGTGGCCCGGAGAAGATCAAGAACACCAACGGGGCAGGGGATGGCGCGCTTTCCGCCGTGCTGCATGACATGGTGGCCAACTCCTATCACCGGATGAATGTGCCCAACTCCGCCAAGCACATCTCCGAGTTCCTGACTTACTCCTCACTGGCCCAGGTTTGCAAATACGCCAATCGCGTCAGCTACGAGGTCTTGGCCCAGAGCAGCCCACGTCTCTCCCGCGGTTTGCCGGAGAAAGAGGACAGCCTGGAAGAGGTTTACTGGGAGCGTTGATCTCCTGAATCTGCAAGACGCCTCCATCGGGAGGCGTTTTTGCAGGCAAATGGGGGTTATCCCGGCTTTTTTCCCGGAATAACCCCAATATGCTTGAGTCCATGTCACTTTTACGACACCATTTGGCCATCGTATTGTCGCCCGACAATGCCGCAGCACCCGAAAGAAAGAGAGAATCCCATGAGCATGCTTAACGACAACCTTGACGCCAATTTCCAACTGTTTATCGAACAAGTCCGCGAGTCGGGTCAGGTGTGGGGTCTGCGCTATGGGGAAGACTGGGTCGTCTGCCGCTCCGCCGAATTTGAAGATGCCGACGTGATGCCGCTCTGGTCTGCCGAAGAGGACGCCCGTCTGCACTGCGTCGACGAGTGGGCCGATTACGAGCCGGAAGTGATCGATCTGGAAGAGTTTCTCGATATCTGGATCAACGATCTGGATGAAGATGATGTGCTGGTCGGCCCGAACTGGAACGCCGATCTGGAAGGCCAGGAGCTCGAACCCATCGAGCTGGCCAAGGCACTGGTTGAACTGGACGCCTGAAAGCGCCTCCACTGATGGCCTGAACGCACAGGCCATCGGGACAAAGACCGGCATCCGTGAGGGTGCCGGTCTTTTTTATGGTCGAATGGCCCGATTGATGAGTTAAAAGCCGATTTGCCTTTGCACCTGTCAGAGGGATGGTCCATCATCAACCTTTTGCCAAGGGAGGAGCGCCATGTTTGTATTCGACGTAACGGGAGCTGCGGGTGAGAAGGCCAGCATTCGGGTGCAGGCGCTGGATTGGGCGCAAGCCGGACCAGTGACCTTCCAGTGCGATGACGATCAGCTGGCGGTCCTACTCCTGAGCGGTTGTCGTTGCGATGCTGTGGGCTTTTTCAACCTGTTGGCGGGGTGCAAACCGCTCTATATCGAGCAGTGGCTCAGCTACCTGCAAGAGAGTGGCCGCATTGGCAAGTGGAGTCACCAGACCGAGAGTCCCGCCGATGGGGACTATCTGGCCAGAGCCGGTCTGGAGCACGATGAGCTCAATACCCTGCTTGGCCAGGTCTATCAGGTGGCGGGGTTCAATCGCCTGCAAATCAACCGTTACCTCAAAAACCGCCACAATCCTACTACACTGGCGACCCGTTACGATCAGAAGGAGCTGGAGCGCTATCGCCAGCTCAATGACATCATTCTGACCCTTTTGAAGCTGAAGCATCCTCAGTAAAGAGCCCCAGCTGGCTGATATCCGGTCGCAGCGGTTGCGGCCGGGCGATCAGATAGCCCTGCAAACCATCCACGTACATCCCCTGCAGCAGCTGTTTCTGGCCAAGCTGTTCCACCCCCTCTGCAATCACCTGACACCCCATCCGATGTGATACATCGA
Source organism: Aeromonas sp. 159 (assembly GCF_963862045.1). NCBI lineage: Bacteria > Pseudomonadati > Pseudomonadota > Gammaproteobacteria > Aeromonadales > Aeromonadaceae > Aeromonas > Aeromonas sp. 159. The sequence continues at coordinate 32,456 of NZ_CAWLMI010000031.1, forward strand.
CGATCATCCGCACGAACTGCTGGTTGGTCTGATCCTGCTCCAGCCCGGTGATCAGGGCAGGGTCCAGCTTGATGTAGTCGGGCTTGAGCTCGCGAAACAGGGTAAAGGAGCCGATCCCCTTGCCGAAGTTGGCGATGGCCGAGCGGCTGCCGTTGCGGCGCAGCAGTTCAAACACCCGCTTGGCGCCGGTCAGGTTGCGTTCCAGATGCTCTTCATCCAGTTCGAACACCAGATTGGCACTGGTATTGGGATCTTTGAGCAGCTGGCGGTCAAGCCAGATCAGGAAGGCGCTATTCTGCAGCAGGTTGGGGGAGAGGTTGATCCCCCAGCGACTCTGGTTGGCACCAAAGGCCCGGTACTGACGCATGATGTGGGTAATGACCAGCTGCTCCAGCCGCATCACCATATCGAGCCGCTGTGCCATGGCAAACAGGGTGTCGGTGGGCAGGGCGGTGCCGTCATTGCCGCTGAAGCGGGTGTAGATCTCGTTGTAAGCCAGCATGCTGCGGTGCAGGGGTTGGATCGGCTGGTAGGTAAAGCTGAGGCGCTCCTGTGCCAGCACTTCGGTCAGCACGTCGCGCCAGTGGTGTTGCCCCTGCAGATCGGAGGCGCTGTCATCCTGCTGGATGGCCCAGCCGTTGATGGTTTCAGTCTGGGCGCGAGCCAGCGCCAGATCCGCTCTGGCCAGCACGGCTTCAATTTTCTGGCCGCTGCTGAGCTTGGTCAGCCCCGAGTAACCGGTGCTCTCCAGCTCGTGCTGATCCTGATAGTGATCGAAGGCCACCTTCAAATCCTGTCCCAGCAGATGGGGAGGAATATTGGCCACCGGTTGCACCAGCACGGCGAAATCGGCCCCCGAAATGCGGTAGACCTGATTGCCCGGGAAGCGGCTTACCACCCGCTTGATAAGGGCCGCCATGTCCTTGATGTAGGCATCACCAGATTGGAAGCCGCGCTGGGCGTTGATCTTGCCAAGCTCGGTGGCACGGATCAGCACCAGGGTTGCGGTTTGGGTATCCTGATCCCGCTGCAGCAACTCGGTCATGTCGCGGCGAAACGCGTGGCGGTTGAGTAGCTGGGTCAGCTCGTCGGTGGTGGCCAGATTGCTGAGCTCGGTCAGCTGGCGATGAGCGCTCTGCTCGGCACTTTCGAACTGCTCCAGCAGCTGTTGCAGCACCTCCCGGGAGGCGGGCTCATCGAGTTGTGAGGGATCCCGCCCCCTGATCGCCTTGATCCAGGTGAGCTCCTGATGCTGGAGCATGCCATCCATGGTGCGTATGGCCAGCATCAACAGCAGGATCATGCCAAGCAGTGTGGTGGCCAGAATAATGGCCAAAGTGAGCGGTGTGCTCTGAAGGGCCAACCAAACTGCTTGCAGGAGCAGCAGGGGTATGGTCACTATGGTGGCGATCAGAAAGAGGGTACGTCCGAGCTTGTGAACCATCTTGTCATCCTTGAAGTGGCTGCTTTGTGGGGGAATTTTAACCAAGCTGGCGGAGCAAAGCATGCTATTCCTCGCAACTCGGTGAAAAGGGTCAATTGAGATCGGTTAAATGTGAGTGAAACCACTTTCACAGGTGCCGAAACAGGCGAAGATGAGTTGAAAATAGATCAAACAAGGCAGAGGTAAATCATGTTGTTAGAGCCCGAAAATAGTGCCAAAGCACGACAATTATTGAACCAGAGTATGGCACTGGTGCTGGCGGGTGGACGTGGTAGTCGCCTGAAGCAGTTGACTGACAACCGCGCCAAGCCTGCCGTCCATTTCGGTGGCAAATTCCGGATCATTGATTTTGTGCTCTCCAACTGTATCAACTCGGGGATCCGCCGCGTTGGTGTAGTCACCCAATACAAATCCCACAGCCTGCTGCGTCACCTGCAATCGGGCTGGTCCTTCCTGCGTTACCAGATGAACGAATTCATCGACCTGCTCCCTGCCCAGCAACGGGTGGACGAGGTGCACTGGTATCGCGGCACCGCCGATGCCATCTATCAGAACGTCGATATCATCCGCGACTACGGCCCCAAATACCTGGTGGTGCTGGCGGGGGATCACATCTACAAGATGGATTACGCTGCCATGCTGCTCGACCATGTGCGCCTTGGTGCCAAGGTGACGGTCGCCTGTATCGAGGTGCCGCGGGCCGAGGCATCGGCCTTCGGGATCATGGATATCGACGAGCAGCGCAAGATCCGCGCCTTCGTCGAAAAACCGGCCAATCCGCCCGCCATGCCGGGTTGCGAAGATCGCTCGCTGGCCTCCATGGGGATCTACATCTTCGAGGCGGAGTACCTCTACCAACTGCTGGAGGAGGATATTCACAATCAAGACTCCAAACACGACTTCGGGATGGATGTGATCCCCCGCATCGTGGAGGAGGGGATGGCATTTGCTCACCCCTTCAACATGTCCTGTGTCGGGGCGCGCGAGGGGCAAAAGCCCTATTGGCGTGACGTGGGCACGCTGGACTCCTTCTGGGAAGCGAACATGGATCTCGCCTCCGTGCTGCCCGAGCTCGATATCTACGATCAGAACTGGCCCATCTGGACCAGCCAGACCCTGACGCCACCGGCCAAGTTTGTGCAGGATCGCAATGGTCAGCATGGCATGACCATCAACTCCATGTTCTCGGGCGGTACCATCGTCAGCGGGTCATTTGTGCTCAACTCGGTGCTCTTTACCAATGTGCGGGTGCACTCCTTCTGCACCCTGGATCAGGCCATCATCTTCCCCGGGGTAGAGATTGGCGCTGGTTGCCGTCTGCGCCGGGTGGTGGTGGACAAGGGATGTGTGCTGCCCGATGGGCTGGTGGTGGGCGAGAATGCCGATGAGGATAGCCGCCGCTTCTACCGCTCCGAGCAGGGGATTGTGCTGGTGACCAAGGAGATGCTGGACAAGCTGGTTTGAGGAAAGTCCTTGAAACTGTGTCAGACGCTGTAATGCAAAGGGAGCCAAACTGGCTCCCTTTTTTATGCTGGTGAATGGCGAAGATTACTCGCTAACCACCGCTTTGGCGGCCATCACCATGGCGGTGCCGTGCTTGCCACCGGCAGCTGTCACTTGCGGTACGCCATCTTCATCGGTGTCGCTGCCGGCACCTTCGATGATGTTCTCGCCGGAGTCGCCGATCCACTCGGCCATCTGCATGCCACCGTTGACGGTGCCACGGAACCAGCTGACGTACTGACCGGTCAGCTTGGCCAGCTCCAGCTCGGGCGCCTTCTCGGCCCCTTCGTTGCGCAGGTTCAGCATGGCTGAGCGCAGGGCGCCGGAGATGGCAGCCTGGGTCCAGGGAGTGTATTCACCCTGTTTACCCGCCAGCCAGGTGCCCGCCTTGGCATTGAAGTAGGCCTTGTCGGCAGCGATAAACAGCTCGCGGGCGGCAGTGCGGTACTTGGCATCGGTGGTGGCGAGGAACGCAGCCGTCAGACCACGGATGGCGGCGAACTGCGCATCGATGGAGTGGCCGGCATCGAGCTTGCCACCCAGGGTGATGCCGTCATGCACCAGACCATTTTTGCCCTTGAGGTTGGCAAGGATGAAATCGGCCTGTTTGCGGATAAGCTCAAGCGCCTGCTGACCCTGCTGGGTCTTGAGGTTCAGCTCGCCATTGTCACCGGCGGCGTAACCGACCGGCAGCGCGTCCTGAGCTCGCTGGAAGATCTGCAGGGCGACCAGTGCGTAAGCGGCGTCAAAGGTGGTGACGTGCTTGCCCTGTTTGCCTGCCTGCCAGCTGTCGACCAGGGTACCAGCCTTGGTATCAAAGTGCAGGGCCGCCAAGTTCTTGAAGGTGAGGTTGGAGAGATTGATCGCCAGCGAGAAGGCATCGCTGCCCGCAACGGCTTTGCCCAGGTTATTGGCCTTGTTGGCAGCCGGTGCGGCGGCAAACGGCGCGCCGTCAAACACGGCGTGGAAGGCCGGGTTCTGGTTGGTGTTGGCGCTGCGCTGATCGCTGAAGGCATAGAACTCGGAGAGCGGCCACAGCATCATCCAGGCATCGCGCAGCTGGGCGGAACCATCCACCACCTCCAGCTTGCCGATGGCACCGGCATCGTTGTTGCTGGTTTCGGTCACTTTCACCTGATGGGGGAAGTAGACAACGCCCTTGGCCGGATCGTACTGCGGGGTGATCTTGGCGCCCAGTTGCTTGCCATCGAAGCCAAGCTGGTTCTGCATGATGGTCAGCTTGTCGATGGATTGCTCGGTCAGCATCATGCCGTTGAAACCGTCAGCGGCGGAGACGCCCAGCTTGTGCTTGCCATCCTGATCCATGGTGGCGGAGGCGGCTTCCACCTCTTCATCGGTCTCGGCCACGTGCATGCCGCCGAGGAAGTCTTGCGACCACATCACCTCTTTGAGCAGGATGCCGCCCACCGCTGCGGGCACCAGCAGGTTGTCACTGCCGCTCCAGCGCAGGGTGCTGTAGTCGCGGAAGTAGGCGGGTACCTGGGTCTTGACGGTTTTTTCGGTGCCTTTGGCGGTCTTGATGGTGATCTGGTCGCCATTGACCGGGGTGGCGTTGACGGCCTGGGCAAACTCCGGATTGGCGGAGGCGTAGGGCAGGGAGAGGGGATACATGCCCTGCGGCACTTCATCAGCCGGGAAGCCAACGGCATCGGCCATGGCCAACACCCGTTGCCCCAGAGAGGCCATGGTGCCGCCACGGGCCAGGTTTTGCGGCCCATTCACCAGATGAGGGCCCATACCGGATTGGTAGTTGAGGGCGTACATCGCCTCTTCGGAGTATTCGTAGGATTCGATGCCGGCAGCGAAGTCGAACGGGGTCGGCTCATCGGCACGGTTGGCATCCAGCACGTCCAGATCCAGCCCCAGCGCTTCGGCCAGCGGCTCACCGGAGAGCTCGAATTCGGTATAGGCCAGCATGTTGGCGGCGGTATTGAATGCCTTGTCTTCGACCTTGACGGCAGCGTGTGCGGCGCCGCTGATCAGTGCGCAGGCGATCGCCTGAACCAGTACGGTTTTTCTCATGTCCCTTCTCACCATTGGTTTTATTATTGACGCTTCTCATGACGAATCTAAATGAGAATGGTCTGCATTATGCTGTGTTGAGGGGGACTTGAGAAGTAAAAAACCGCCCCATTCGGCTGCACGTTAAACCGGATGTGCGCTGTCGAAGAGGACGGTTATCTGTTTATTGCGATGAAAGTGCCAGTGCGGCGGCGATCAGAGCAGCTTGAACGGGATCACCAGACGGCCCGGCTCCACCTTGAGGGCTTCGACCTTCTCCTTGATCCTGGCTTCATTCTTGCGGCTACTGTCGAGGCGGTAGACCGGCGTCTGCGACAGGAACAGGGAGAGCGACTGATTGAAGGTGGGCAGCAGCGGGGTGAGGGCGGCCCCGATATCGGCCGGCTCGGTCTTCACCGAGACCAGCTCAAGGTCGCGTAGATAGATGGCGCCTTGATCGGCCACATAGTCCGGGCGTGCGCTCAGGGCAAAGCGGATCTTCATCTGCTGGCTGCCAAGGGGGCTGCTCACCTGCAGGTCGCCAGCGGCGTCCAGCTCGATGCGATCTGCTTGCTTGCGGCCGATACGGCTCTGCATCTCATCCAGACGGATCTTGCTCGACATGATGCCGGGGATCCCCAGCTGTTTTTCAAAAGAGACCTGATCTTTGAGGTACTGGTTGATTTCGGCCTCGCTGACGTTGTATTGGGTCAGGGAGCAGGCCCCCAGCAGCAAGGCGAGGGGGAGTAACAACAGCTGTTTCAACATGATGGATTCCGCTTGGGCAACTATGATGGCGCTATCTTACGCGATAACGGGCGTGGAATGAGAGCCTCATACCGTGGGAAATCACGGAGTTGCTGCATTCCCGATTGTTTTTTGGCAACCGACGGGTTCATCATCGACGGGTGAGCGGAATAGGGCCGATCAGTTGGCTGCGGGTGTGGGTCTACGCACAGAGAACGAGGAGAGCGTAATGGTTCGGATGGGCAAGGTTGGCCGCAGGGCGCTGCTGTGGCTTGGCTGCATGATGGCACTGTGGAGCCCGTCGCTGTGGGCTGAGGTGAAAGTGATCCCGGTCTTCGAGGCGCAGGCGGCGGTGCAGACCCTCAAGGAGATCTATCCCCAGCTTGGGGTGAGTGCCATGGGGAATCAGCTGGTGCTGAGCGGGACGCCAGCCCAGCTGCAGGAGGCCGAAGCCACGCTGGCGCAGGTCAACCAGCCACCGCAAAGCCTGCTTATCGAGTGGCGGGTCGATGGTGCCGCCAGCGGTCAGCAACTGGGGGGCTCAATCAGTCGCGACGAGGCCAAGCGGCAGTGGCTGGTCGATGGCAACGCCCGGCAGTACCAGCGCAGCCAGAACGACAGCTGGCAGGTGCGCGGGCTGTCGGGCCGTCCCGTGCTGCTACAGATGGGCTCCTATCAACCGGTCACCTTCTATCAGTGGAATGGGGGAGCCGTGGTGGGGATGATGCCGCTGGTGAACGGCCTCTATGCCACGGCCACCTTGATTGGGGATCGGGTGCAGATTGCGCTGAGCAGCGAACAGGCGAGGCTGGATCAGGGCACCATCAATCGTGGGCAGAGTGCCACCGAGGTGAGCGGGGCCCCGGGCCAGTGGCTGACGGTGGGGGAGCTCTCGACCAGCTCAGCGGATCAGGGGAGTAGCCTCGGCACCCAGCTACAGGGGGGGCGAGGCAGCCAGAGCGAGCGCCAGACCCTGCAGATCCGGGTCACTCGTCAATAGGTATCAGCCCCGTTAGTGGGGCTCATCGGCAGCATATTCGCGCAACTGGCGACTGCGCAGCAGATACCAGAGCGCCCAGAGGCTGGCGACCAGCACCAGTGCGGTGGGCCAGCTGAACGACCACTTTTGCAGATTGAGGCTGTGCAGTTGCATCAGCAGGCCGCTGACGGCAGAGCAGAGTAGCAGCAGCGGGCTGTGGCGCCGGAGTCTGGCGCGAATGCTTTGGGTCTGCTGATAGGTGCCGCCGCAGGCGAGCAACGCCAGCATGGCGGGCACGTCGGTCAGCAGGCTGATGTAGAGGGTGATCTTGTCCGGATAGAAGAGGGTCAGGATCTCGCTGCCGCTCTCGCGGGTGACCCCTGCCATCAAAAAGAGCCAGACCGAGCGGGTCAGCAACAGGGCGATGGGCCAGAACCAGAGAGGCGGGCGCAACTGGCCGTGATCGTCATATCGGTGTTCGGGGTAGAGGGTCATTGTTGCCCGTTATCCACTTGAATTGAGTGATGGAAGGGATATGGGGCGACGAAGCGTCCTTTGCAAGGCGTTGGGCGTGGCGCAAATTAATCGGGGGGCCATGCCCCCCAATCCGTTTCTTCAGATATCGCAGCGTGCGTCGGCGGCGTTACAGCCAGCCTTTGCGCTTGAAGAAGAGGCCGGTGCCGAGCGATGACATCACCATCAGCACCAGTGACATGGGATAACCATACTCCCAGGCGAGCTCCGGCATGCGGCCGAAGTTCATGCCGTAGATACTGGCGATCAGGGTCGGCGGCAGGAAGATGACCGCGGCCACCGAGAAGATCTTGATCACCTTGTTCTGCTCCAGATTGGTCACCCCCATGGAGGCCTCCAGCTGGAAGTTGATCTTGTCGAACAGGAACTGGGTGTGGGGCAAGAGAGACTCCACGTCGTGCAGCATCTCGTCGATCCACTTGTTCTGCTCAAGGCTCATGCGCTGGCGCAGGCTGCGTTTGAGGAAACGCAGGGCGCGGCGGGTATCGTGCAGAGAGAGACGGATCTGGCCGTTGGCCTCTTCCTGTGCCATCAACTCTTTCAGCATTGGGTTGATCTGATCCGGCTCGAAGATCTGATCGGCGGTGTTTTCCAAGGTCTTGTAACCATCTTCGATAAGGTCGGAGAGGTACTCCACCTTGAGGTTTTGCACCTCCAGCAGGATATCGAGGGCATCCTCCACCTCCAGCCGATCCTGGCGCATATAGTGGCGCAGCAGGCGCACCAGCCCGATGTCATCTTCGCGAATGCTGATCAGCAGGTTGTTGCGCAGGGTAAAGGAGACGTGGACACCCTTGGTGTCACGACCGATCCGCTGGGGAAACAGGGAGTGAATGTGCAGACCATCGGTATCCCAGTAAAAACGGGCGGATGCTTCGATGTCGTCGAGCTCTTCCTTGTCGGGGACCTCTTCCAGGAACAGGCCCGTCAACCATTCTCGCTCTGCCGTGTCCGGCTTGTAGGCATCCAGCCAGACCGTGTTGTCAGGTACTATGTCGTCAGGCCCGAGCGTGACTATGTCCAGCACCTTGTTGTTGAGAATGTAGGCGGTGATCATCTGTCCCCCCTTAAAAAGTCATGGGTAATCAGGGATGGTTGCACAGGTCATGCGGCCTTAGATCGCTGCAGAAGGCGATCCCGTGGATAAGCAGATCGGGCCGATGGAAAACCTGAATGCGGCGAACTATACAGTGGCGGGCCGCGCTTGTCAGGGGCTATTCATCAGGGATTCAGCTTGTTTGTTCAAAAAAACAGCGAGGTCGGATCACCTGAGCGGCTATGCGGGGTAGAACCCAGCCTTTGGCTGGGGGAGGGCTAGCTGGGGCTGCTTGTTGCCGCTGCCCCGCTTCATTACATATTCGGATAATTGGGCCCGGATCCCCCCTGTGGCGGCGTCCAGATAATGTTTTGACTGGGGTCCTTGATATCGCAGGTTTTGCAGTGGATGCAGTTGGCGGCGTTGATCTGCAGTTTGGCCGCGCCTTCCATTTCCAGCACTTCAAACACCCCTGCCGGGCAGTAGCGTTGGGCGGGTTCGGCCCAGGTGGGCAGATTGACCTCGACCGGAATGCGCTCGTCCTGCAGCTTGAGGTGGCAAGGCTGATCCTCGTCGTGACTGGTGTTGGCCAGATACACAGACGAGAGTTTGTCAAAGCTCAGTCTGCCATCGGGTTTGGGGTAATGGATGGGCTCGCAGCGGCTGGCCACGCGCAGCTGACGGTAGTCGTGAGCCTTATCGAGCAGCTTGAAGGGCGAGTTTGCGCCAAACAGCCGTTGCTCCAGCCAGTTGAAGGCACCGCCCAACCAGGGACCATAGCGATGAAGAGCCGCGCCGAAGTTGCGCGCCGCCTTGAGTTCGCGGGCCAGCCAGCTCTGGTGCAGCTCGTCACCATACTGGGCCAGATCCCGTCCACCCTCATCGCCCCCCCGCAGCGCCATCGCGACGGTTTTTGCCGCCAGCATCCCCGATTTCATGGCGGTGTGGATCCCCTTGATGCGGGAAAAGTCGAGGGTGCCCGCATCACAACCGATCAGCAGGCCGCCCGGGAAGTGCATGCGGGGCAGGGAGTGCCAGCCCCCCTTGGTGATGGCGCGGGCGCCGTAACTGATGCGTTCACCCCCTTGCAACACGCCGGCGATAAGCGGGTGATGCTTGAGACGCTGGAATTCGTCGAACGGGCTGAGCCAGGGATTCTGGTAGTTGAGATCGACAATCAGCCCGACTGCCACCTGATCCCCCTCCATGTGATAGAGATAGAAGCCACCGTGGCTATTGCCGCCCCCCTGCTTGCCAAGGGGCCAGCCACTACCGTGCAGCACCTGTCCCGCCTTGCCCCGATCTGCTGGCAGTTGCCACAGCTCCTTGAAGCCGATGGCATAGTGCTGGGGCTGGGCAGGGCTTGCCAGGTTGAAGTTGGCGATCAGCTGCTTGCCGAGATGGCCGCGGGCCCCCTCGGCAAAGAGGGTGTAGCGGCCGAGCAGCGCCATGCCGGGCACATGATCTGCTTTCGGATTGCCCGCCCGATCCAGCCCCAGATCGCCTGTGATCACCCCCTTGACCCGGCCCGCTTCCATGATAAGTTCGCTGGCGGTAAATCCCGGGTATATTTCGACTCCCAGTTTTTCCGCCTGTTGGCCAAGCCAGCGGCAGAGATTGCCGAGGCTGACGATGTGACAGCCCTGATTGTGCATCCGGGGTGGCACCGCCCAGGCGGGGAGTTGCAGGGAGCGTTGCTCGCTTTGCAGCAGATGAACCTGATCGTCGCTGACCGGCACGCCGAGCGGCGCTTGCTGCCAGCCATCCGGCAGCAGCTCTTGCAAGGCGACGGGATCAAACAGGGCGCCGGAGAGCAGATGGGCGCCAATTTCCGCCCCTTTCTCCAGCAGACAGACAGACAGAGTGGCATCCTGCTGTTTCAGGGCGATGGCTGCACTGAGCCCCGCCGGACCGCCGCCGACGATGACGACATCAAATTCCATTGCTTCCCGTTCCATCTTGCCTCTGCGCTCTGGTTGGCCTAGGGTAATGCTGGTAGTTTACGTAAACGTAAAGTGGTTGTAAGCAAAACTGAGCAAGAAAAAGCAAAAAATCAGGGAAGAGCGTACTGCAACAAACGCAGAGGCACACTAATGAATTTAATCCAAAGAGACGAGGCATGACCCCATGAAGCTGCTGGTCGCAATCAAACGGGTAGTGGATTACAACGTCAAGATCCGGGTCAGGGCGGACGGCTCCGATGTGGAGCTGGCCAATGTGAAGATGGGGATCAACCCCTTTTGTGAAATCGCGGTGGAGGAGGGGGTCAGGCTGCGGGAAGCCGGGGTTGCCAGCGAACTGGTGGTGGTGACCTTCGGCCCTGACGCTGCCGCCGAGCAACTGCGCCATGGGCTGGCGTTGGGGGCGGATCGGGCGCTGCATTATGTCACCGATGAGACGCTCACCCCGCTGACGGTTGCCCGCGCCTTGCACAAGGTGTGTGAGCAGGAGCAGCCGGATCTGGTGCTGCTCGGCAAGCAGTCCATCGATTCAGACAACAATCAGGTGGCCCAGATGCTGGCTGCCCTCAATGATTGGCCGCTGGCGACCTGCGCGTCAGCCCTCAAGGTGGAAGCTGGGGAACTGCTGGTGACTCGCGAAATCGACGGTGGCCTCGAGACCCTCGGCATGCCGTTGCCTGCGGTGGTGAGCGCCGATCTGCGTTTGAATGAACCGCGTTTTGCCTCGCTGCCCAACATCATGAAGGCCAAGCGCAAGCCGCTTGATAGCGCTCCGTTCTCGACACTCGCCGTTGAGGTGGCCAACCAGACCCGTTTGCTCGGGGTGATGGCGCCGCCAGCCCGCAGCGCAGGGATCAAGGTGGGCTCGGTGGACGAGCTGGTGGACAAACTCAAACACGAAGCGAAGGTGCTGCCATGAGCGTGCTGATCATTGCCGAACATCATCAGGGCCATCTGGCCGACAACGTGGCACAACTGGTGACCGCCGCCGGATCCATCGGCGGTCAGGTTGATCTGCTGTTGCTGGGTCAGGGGCTGACCGAGGCGGGTGAACAGGCGGCAGCTCTCGGCGGTGTCGACAAGGTGTTGCTTGCCGAGCATCCCCTGCTGGCCGACGGGCTGCTGGATGGGGTGGACAAGCTGCTGGCCAGCTGGTGCGAAGGTTACAGCCACTGCCTGATGGCGGCGAGCACCATGGGCAAGGCGCTGCTGCCACAAGTAGCGGCTCGGCTCGGGGTGGAGATGCTCTCCGAGGTGACGGCTATCGAGAGCAGCGACACCTTCCTGCGCCCCATCTATGCGGGCAATGCCATTGCCAGAGTGGTGAGCTCGGCGCCCGTCAAAGTGATGACGGTGCGGGCTACCGCGTTTGCCAAGGCGGCGACGGGCGGGCAGTCTCCCATCGAACGCTTGGCCGTGCCCGAATTCGCTGGTCGTACCCGGTTGGTCGAGCGCCGCGCGGTGCGCTCCAGCAGGCCCGAACTGACCGCCGCCCGGGTAGTTGTCTCCGGTGGCCGGGCTCTGGGCTCCAAGGCTCAGTTTGCGCTGATTGAGGCGCTGGCCGACAAGCTGGGCGGTGCTGTGGGGGCATCGCGAGCCGCCGTTGATGCAGGATATGTCGCCAACGATCTGCAAGTGGGGCAGACCGGCAAGGTGGTGGCGCCGGAGCTCTATATCGCGGTCGGTATCTCGGGGGCCATCCAGCATCTGGCGGGGATGAAGGAGTCGAAGGTTATCGTGGCCATCAACAAGGACAGCGACGCCCCCATCTTTCAAATAGCGGACTACGGACTGGTGGGGGATCTCTTCACTCTGCTGCCGGAGCTCACCGCCAAACTGTAAATTTGTCAGAAATGGCTGAGCTGAGGTGGTTTATGCGCTCTGCCCGCCATTTCTGTGCATGTTCCCTGCAAGCCCTGACCCGTTCAGGGCTTTTTCTACTGCAAGGGGGACGCAGAGTGACGGTAAAAGGTTGAGCCAGCTCCCAAAAAGCCTTTGATCCGTTGGCTGCTCTTGTGTAAAACCTGACAAGTCATCGATTACTCTCATCCACTCACGGAAAGCGTCATGAGCAAACAGATTTACAACTTCTGCGCCGGCCCCGCCATGCTGCCGGTTGAAGTCATGGAGCGCGCCCAGCGCGAATTTTGTAATTTTCAGGGGCTGGGAGCCTCGGTCATGGAGCTTTCCCATCGCGGCAAGCCCTACATGGCGGTGGCCGAGAAGGCTGAAGCGGATCTGCGCGAGCTGCTGGCGGTGCCGGACAACTACAAGGTGCTCTTCATGCACGGTGGCGGCCGCGGTCAGTTCTCCGCCGTGCCCATGAACCTGCTGGGCGGGGCCAACAAGAAGGCGGACTTCCTGCTGACCGGCGTCTGGTCCCAGAGCGCGGTGGATGAAGCCAAAAAGTATGGCGATATCCAGACCTTCCAGGGGGTTGCCAAGAACGAGCAGGGGATCTCCCACCTGCTGCCGACCCCGGCGTTTCGCGCCGATGCGGCCTATGTTCACTACTGCCCGAACGAAACCATTGACGGCATCGAGATGTTCGACATCCCGGCCACCGGCGAGGTGCCGCTGGTAGCAGATCTCTCCTCCACCATTCTCTCCCGTCCTCTCGACGTGAGCCGCTTTGGCATCATCTATGCCGGTGCCCAGAAGAATATCGGCCCGTCCGGGCTCGCCATCGCCATCGTGCGCGATGATCTGCTGGATCAGGCCAGAGCCGATGTCCCCTCGATTTTCGACTACAAGCTCACCGCCAAGAACGACTCCATGTTCAACACGCCGCCCACCTACGCTTGGTATCTGGCCGGTCTGGTGTTCGAGTGGCTGAAAGAACAGGGTGGCCTCGAGGCGATGGAAGCGCGCAACAAGGAGAAAGCCGACTTCCTCTATGACTATCTCGATCAGTCGAGCTTCTACGGCAATCAGGTGGATGTCAGCTGCCGTTCGCGGATGAACATCCCGTTCCAGTTGAAAAATGCCGAGCTGGACAAGCAGTTCCTGGCCGAATCGGAAGCCGCTGGCCTGCTGGCCCTCAAAGGACACCGCATTGTCGGTGGCATGCGCGCCAGCATCTACAATGCCATGCCGCTGGAGGGAGTGAAGGCCCTGGTGAGCTTTATGGATGGCTTTGCCAAACGCCACGGCTGATAAGAGTGCCCCTATGTGTTTGCTGGTGGCCTCTCGTGACAACTCGTGAGCCGCTTCCAGCTATTGCAGTGATTCAAGACGCCTGGGATACCCCGGCGTCTTTTTTTCAACAGAACCTGCGCGCTGGCGTTTGCCGTGCGATTTCCCCTGAAAGTGCCCTTGCCGAGCGGGACGCAGGCTGTTAACGTCCGGACAGGCGTTTATTTTTGAGATAGCACAGGAAGTCTATGAATTCGTTGCGTTTGGAACCCATTTCTCGTGTAGCCGGTGAGGTCAATCTGCCCGGCTCCAAGAGTGTCTCTAACCGTGCGCTGCTGCTGGCGGCGCTGGCTCGTGGCACCACCCGTCTGACCAACCTGCTCGACAGCGATGACATTCGTCATATGCTGGCTGCGCTGACCCAGCTAGGGGTCAAGTACAAGCTCTCCGCCGACAAGACCGAGTGTATCGTTCAGGGTCTGGGCCGCAGCTTTGCGGTGAAAGAGCCGGTCAATCTGTTCCTCGGCAACGCCGGTACCGCCATGCGACCGCTCTGCGCCGCCCTGTGCCTCGGCTCAGGTGAATATACCCTGGGCGGCGAGCCGCGCATGGAAGAGCGTCCCATCGGCCATCTGGTGGATGCCCTGCGTGAAGCGGGTGCCCATATCCAGTACCTCAAACACGATGGTTATCCGCCGCTGGTGGTGGATGCCAAGGGGCTGTGGGGCGGCGATGTGCACGTCGATGGCTCCGTCTCCAGCCAGTTCCTGACCGCGTTTTTGATGGCAGCGCCGATGGCGGCCGGTGATACCCGGATCCACATCAAGGGGGAGCTGGTCTCCAAGCCTTACATCGACATCACTCTGCACATCATGAAGCAGTTCGGGGTGGTCATCGAGCACGACAACTACAAGCTGTTCTACATCAAGGGCAACCAGACCTACATCAGCCCGGGTGATTTTCTGGTGGAAGGGGATGCCTCCAGCGCCTCCTACTTCCTCGCAGCGGGCGCCATCAAGGGCAAGGTGCGGGTCACCGGTATCGGTAAGCACAGCATTCAGGGTGATATCCACTTCGCCGACGTGCTGGAGAAGATGGGCACGCGCATCACCTGGGGTGATGATTTCATCGAGGCGGAGCAGGCGCCGCTGCACGGAGTGGATATGGACATGAACCATATTCCCGATGCGGCCATGACCATCGCGGTTGCCGCGCTGTTTGCCGAGGGGCCGACCTCCATTCGCAATATCTACAACTGGCGGGTGAAGGAGACCGATCGTCTGCACGCCATGGCGACCGAGCTGCGCAAGCTGGGCGTCGAAGTCGAGGAGGGGCATGACTTCATCACCGTGACCCCGCCGACCCAGCTCAAGCATGCCGAGATCGATACCTACAACGATCACCGTATCGCCATGTGCTTCTCGCTGGTGGCGCTGTCGGATACACCGGTCACCATCAATGATCCCAAGTGCACCTCGAAGACCTTCCCGGATTACTTCGACAAGCTGGCCAGTATCAGCCAGCGTGGCTGATCACTGAAAAAACCGTCATCACCGACGCTTCGGGCCCGCGCTGAGCGGGCCTTTTTGCCTTCCTCATCCGCACTTCCATTTTGCTTAGCATCATTTCAATAACTTGCAAGATTGATATATAAAATAGTTTTGTGATTGCTGTAATTTCCTATTTACACATGCCCTGTCGCGGGCTATGTTGAGATTTCCTAATCGCAGTCATCTAGCAGGAAGCCTTGTCATGCAGCATCAAACCGACGACGTTCGTATCAGTGAAATCAAAGAGTTATTACCCCCGGTTGCGGTGCTTGAGAAGTTTCCGGCTACCGAGGTTGCCTCGTCCACCGTTTTTGAATCCCGTCAGGCCATTCACAATATCCTGGCCGGCGAAGATGATCGTCTGCTGGTGGTGATTGGTCCTTGCTCCATCCATGATCCGGTCGCCGCGCTGGAGTACGGCAAGCGCCTCAAGGCGCTGCGCGACGAGCTGAAAGATGAGCTGGAGATCGTGATGCGGGTCTACTTCGAAAAACCGCGTACCACAGTGGGTTGGAAGGGGCTGATCAACGATCCGTACCTCGACAATAGCTGCAAGATCAACGATGGTCTGCGCATTGGTCGCAAGCTGTTGCTGGATCTCAACGACATGGGGCTGCCAACTGCCTCCGAGTTCCTCGACATGATCACCCCGCAATATGTGGCGGATCTGATGAGCTGGGGCGCGATCGGCGCCCGTACCACTGAATCCCAGGTACACCGCGAGCTGGCCTCCGGTCTCTCCTGTCCGGTGGGCTTCAAGAACGGCACTGACGGCACCATCAAGGTTGCCATCGATGCCATTGGCGCTGCCAGTGCGCCGCACCACTTCCTGTCGGTCACCAAATACGGTCACTCCGCCATCGTGGCGACCCGCGGCAACCCGGACTGTCACATCATTCTGCGTGGTGGTCGTGAGCCGAACTACAGCGCGGCTCATGTCAGCGAAGTTGTGAAGGGGCTGGAGAAGGCCGGTCTGCCTCAGAAGGTGATGATCGACTTCAGTCACGCCAACAGCAGCAAACAGTTCAAGAACCAGATGGTGGTGGCCGAAGACGTAGCAGGTCAGCTGCGTGCCGGCAGCAAAGCGGTGTTTGGTGTGATGGTGGAGAGCCATCTAGTAGAAGGCCGTCAGGATCTGGTGGAAGGGTGTGAACTCACGGTCGGCCAGAGCATCACCGATGCCTGCATCGGTTGGGCTGATACCGAAGTGCTGCTGCGCAACCTAGCGGATGCCGTCGCAACCCGTAACGCCCGTTAAAGCTATCCTGGTGGCGCTGTTAATCGTCAACGCGCCGCTGGAACAACAACGATGCCGTTCGGGCAAGTCGAATCCATAAAGCAAAAGCGCGACCCTCGGGTCGCGCTTTTTCGTTGGTGAAGTGGATTACCAACGGTAGGTTTTCAGCAGAGCCTCCAGTTTCTGGCACTGCTCTACCAGCTGAATGCTGGCGAGATTGGCGGCGTGCGCCTGACCCAGGGTGTCGTTGGAGGTGTTGCGAATATCGCTTACCGAGCTGTCAACCTCATGGCAGACCCTGTCCTGCTCTTCGGCCGACTGCGCCATCTGGGCGTTGAGGTCGTTGATGCGGGCGATGCGCTCGATGATGTTCTGCATGGCTGCCAGGGTCGCTTCGGTCTTGCTGATGCTCTCATCGGCTTTGCTTTTTGCATCCCCGATCACCGTAACTGCGCTCTGGGCCTCATTTTGCAGGGCGGCGATCATCTGGGAGATCTCTTCGCTGGCGGCGCGGCTGCGGTTGGAGAGGGCCCGCACTTCATCGGCCACCACCGCAAAGCCACGGCCTTGCTCACCTGCCCGCGCCGCTTCAATCGCAGCGTTGAGGGCCAGCAGGTTGGTCTGATCGGCAATCCCCTTGATCACCTCGAGCACACCGTCAACCGCAAGACAGCGGCTGTCGAGTTGCTGGATCACCTGATCCACCCGATCGATCTCTGCCGACATCTCGCCCATATCGGTGATGGAGTGCTGGGCGAGGCGGCTGGTGTCGGCGGCATCCTGATTGGTGAGGGCGGAGAGCTCGGCGCTGTGGCGGGCATGTTCGCGCACTTCATGAGAGCTGGCGGCCAGCTCGCTGACGGCGGCGGCAACCTGGGTGGTCATCCCCTCTTGCTGGCGGGCCGAGTTTTCGGTCTGGGTCGCGACCTGACGGATCTGGTTCGACTCCTGATAGAGCTGGTGGGTCGCCCCTTCCACCTCCTGCAGGCTGTGGCGGAATCCCTGCACCATGTCATTGACGGCGCGGGTCATCTGGCCCAGTTCATCCCGGCTGTGATTGACCAGGGGGAGGGCGAGGTCGCGCTCTTTGGCCATCCGGATCATGGTGAGCTGCAGCTGGCGCAGTGGGTGTTTCACGTAGCGTTGCAATACCCACCAGAGCAAGCCGAAGCCGAGGCTGAAGACGGCGGCCAGGCTGCCGCTCAGGATCAGGTTGTTGTGGCGGATCTCGCCGAAGGTGTGGCTGAGGTCATAACTGATCCGCACCGCCCCCATCACGGTCCCCTCATTGACCTGGTGACAGGTGAGGCACTGGGTACCGCGATACTCCTTGTAGGCTTTGAACGGTTTGATCAAGGTGAGCAGGTTGCCCTGCTGCTCCAGAATGGCTTCACCCTGATTGATGGCACGCTCATCGAGGGGATCCTGCGCTTTCTGATCCGGATGACCCGGGCCAAACAGGTTGCTGACGGCCGGCGCGCGCACCAGACGGGCCTCAACGATGCCCGCTTCACTCTTGAGTTTGGTCTGCACTATCTGCCGGTTGGCCATGCCACCGGTCATCATCAGCACGTTCACCTGATCCATATAGGTGTTGGCCATGCTCTCAACTTTCTCCTCTGCCAGCCGGATGGCGAGATCCCGTTGCAGCCAGGCGGAGAGTTCGAAGCAGAGGCCAAAGGTGGTGCTGATGACCAGCGCAAGAGGGAGGAATATTTTCCAGTTCAAGGAGAGGTTATGCATTTTGGGCAAGTTCCATGCGCTTGGTGTTGTTATGTGATCCCGTATCATCTTGATCGTAGACGAAGAAACGGCGGGAGATGGTTCTCTATCGGCACACGATAACCACTCTTGAGTAAATAATCTGTTAAGCAGATCGGTAATGCAGGTTGCCAAAATGGCTTTCAGGAGGGGGGCTGCTCCTCGGGTTGATCCAGAACAAATTGCCAGTAACGATAATTGTTATCATTGTCATTATTTGCTGATAATAGTGACCATCATGAATCTGACCACTTCCATGACCGGTATTGCCACGCCGGATCCCCTCAAGTTTGCTTTTAGCGCCAAGACCTCGGCTCACGCCAGTCGGGGAGGGATGGGCCCCTTCCCGCTGGATGAGGCTGGCTGGCAGAGCTGGTGGCAGCGAGAGAGTGAAGCGGAGGAGCGCGCCCTCTACATCCATATTCCGTTTTGCCGAAAGCGCTGCAGCTTCTGCAATTTCTTTGAAAATGGCGCCAATCCGGCGCGGATCAACCGCTATGTCAACGCCCTCTGTACCTCTCTTGCGCAGGCGGCTGACACCCCGCTGGCGCAGAGCATGCCGTTTTCAGCCGTCTATGTAGGGGGCGGTACGCCGACCGACATGAGCGCCGACGAGCTGGCCATGCTGGCCGCCGTGATCCGCCGTTTTCCGTTGTCGGCCGATGCCGAGGTGACGCTGGAGGGGCGGCTCAACGGCTTTGATGATGAGAAATGGCAGGTGGCGCTGGCGGGGGGCTTTAACCGCTTCTCCTTCGGGGTGCAGAGCTTTGATACCCGGGTGCGTCAGCAGGCGGCCCGTTTCGATGACAGGGAGACGCTGCTGACCCGTCTGGGTGATCTGACCCGGGATGATGCGGCTGTGATCGTGGCGGATCTCATCTTTGGTCTGCCCGGTCAGGATGATGCCGTGTGGCAGCAGGATATCCGCGATGTGATAGCGAGTGGTGTACACGGGGTCGATCTCTACCAGCTCATCGCCATGCAGGGCACAAATCTGGAGCGGGCGCAGGAGAAGGGCACTCTGGATTGGCTCGCCGATGGCCAGCAGCGGGCGGCCATGTATGCCTATGGCGGGGCGCAACTGGAAGCTCACGGCTGGGAGCGTCTCTCTTGCAGTCACTGGCGGCGCAGCCCGGCCGAGCAGAGTCGTTATAACCAGATGGCCAAGCGCGGTGCGGAGATCCTCCCCTTTGGCGCCGGTGCTGGGGGCAGCATTCTTGGCCACGGCTTGATGTATGGACGGGATCTGGCCCCCTGGCATGACGCGTTGGCCAGTGGCAAGCGGGCGCCCGGGATGGTGATGGGACGCAATCCCAATGCAAGGATGGACGGTCTGCTGCGTGGCGCCCTCGACAGTGGCGTGCTGGCGCTGGATCGTCTGCCAGCGCCTTTGCTGACCCATCTGATGCCGCTTTTTGCCGCCTGGCAGCAGCACGGGCTGGCCGAGATCGAGAACGCACGGTTGCAACTCACCCTCGCCGGCCGCTTCTGGAACGTCAATATGCAGGCTGGCTTGTTCGAGTTCTTGCAGCTCAATCCGCTCGATGGTTCAGCGCCGCCCAGCCATGGTACCGCCGCGGTGCGCCATTCGCTGGTTTGAGCCCGAGCGGAGCATTTGCACGGAACACTTGCACGGCTCCGTGCGATCCATAACGAAAGAGGGAGCCTTAGTGGCTCCCTCTTTCGGCTTGGCAGTTAGCGTCGTGCGAGCTTACTCGTCGCTGCTCTCCTGATAGCTGTCGCGCATTGCTTTGGGCAGACGGCGCATCGGCGCAAAGCCGATATCCTCGCCCACCACTTCCCGCTTGCGGGACTTGTTTTGAGGAGACTGGGCGGGATTTTTGCTGGCGTCACCCTTGGCTTTGCCCTTGCCTGCGGCTGGCTTGCCCTTGGCATTGCTGCTCTTGGCGTTGGCATGGCCGCGAGCCCGAGGCGGGTTTTGCACCGGCTTGCTACCCGGCAGAGTCTGGCGACTCGGCTTGCCGCTTGGCTCATACCCTTCCAGGATCTCTACGGACAGGGATTGGCCGATCAGGGCTTCGATCGCCTTGAGCTGACCCAGCTCGTCCTGGCTGACCAGCGAGATGGCCTCGCCGCCACGACCGGCGCGGCCGGTACGGCCGATACGGTGGATGTAATCTTCCGCCATCTGGGGCAGTTCAAAGTTGATCACGTAGGGCAGTTGATCGATGTCCAGACCGCGGGCGGCGATATCGGTCGCTACCAGCACCCGCACCTCGCCACTGCGAAAATCGGCCAGCGCCCGGTTGCGGGCACCCTGGCTCTTGTCACCGTGGATCGCCACGGTATTGAGACCATCTTTTTGCATCTGCTGGGCGAGGCGGTCGGCGATCTGCTTGGTGCGAACAAACACCAGCACCCGTTGCCAGTTGCCACGGCCAATCATGTGGGAGAGCAGCTCGCGGCGGCGTTCCCGATCTACCTGAATGATGCGCTGGGTCACCTGCTCGGCGGCAGTATTGCTGGGGTCCACCTCGATCAGGGTGGGGTCGTTCAGCAGGTCATCCGCCAGCGCCTTGATGTCGTTTGAGAAGGTGGCAGAGAAGAGCAGGGTTTGCCGCTCTGCAGGCAGCGCCTTCATGATGCGGCGGATGTCGACGATAAAGCCCATGTCGAGCATGCGATCCGCTTCATCCAGCACCAGCACTTCCAGCTGGCTCAGGGTCAGGGCGCCCTGGGTCAGCAGATCCAGCAGACGGCCCGGGGTGGCGACCAGAATGTCCACCCCCAGCTTGATGGCGTCCAGATTGGGCTTGATGCTGACACCGCCATAGGCGATCAGAGTCTTGAACGGCAGGTGGTGGGCATACTTGATGATGCTCTCGCCCACCTGTGCCGCCAGTTCGCGGGTCGGGGTCAGTACCAGTGCGCGCACCTGACGACGGCCACGACCATGGTTGGCCAGCAGACGCTGCAACATCGGCAGGGTGAAACCGGCCGTTTTGCCTGTGCCTGTCTGAGCGCCGCCGAGCACATCCTGACCGGCCAGAATGGCCGGAATCGCTTGCTGCTGGATGGGGGTTGGCTGTTCGTAACCCAGCTCCTTGACGGCCCGCAGAATATGCGGAGACAGACCCAGTTCGTTGAATGACATGTTCGAGAGAAACTCCTGAGATGAGCCTTTGGCTCAACGGGCAGCCAGCGTGTTGGGGCCAGCCACGATATGGAAATGATAACGGGGCCGTAATATAGCAAAAGACCGGCCGATGCGCAGTAGCTGTCGCACCGGCCGCCATACAATCGTTCAACGCAGTGGCGTAAAACGGTGCGGGAGCATCAGAGCATCTCGCGGATCTGCTCGGCCAGACTCTCCGGTTTGGCCTGGGGGGCGAAACGCTCCACCACGTTGCCATCGCGGTCGATCAGGAACTTGGTGAAGTTCCATTTGACGTTTTCCAGCCCAAGAAAGCCCGGTTTCTGTTGCTTGAGCCACTGGTAGAAGGGGTGGGCATGCTCACCGTTGACATCGCACTTGGCCATGATGGGGAAGGTGACCGGATAGTCGAGGGAGCAGAAGCGGGCGATCTCGTCCGCATCCCCCGGCTCCTGCTGACCGAACTGGTTGCAGGGGAAGCCCAAAATCACCAGCCCCTTGGGGCCGAGCTCCCGATAGAGCGTTTCCAGCCCTTCATATTGGGGAGTAAAGCCGCAGCGACTGGCCACGTTGACCACCAGCACTACCTTGCCCGCCAGTTGAGTCAGCGGGTAGGGGGTACCATCCAGTCGTTGCAAAGTGAGATCGGGCAGAGGCATATGAAGATCCTTTCGTGGGGGATGCGCGGGTTGTGCCGTGAGTGGTTCGGTCGGTGACAGAGACAAGCGCCGGATGAACAGCAACATGGCGATGCGGATACGGTATCGGCTGGCTCTTGGCACCGCAAGGAGGCCGCGGCGCCTCCTCGTACCGATTGCAAGGGCCATCACAGTTTCGACAGCCAATACGCCTGTTGGCGGAGCGGGATCACAACTGGCGATAAAAAGCGGGGAAGCGAGCAGCAACTCGCGTATTGATGTTGGGACTTCTCAAGATAAGCAAACCGGTTTGTGACTTTGCCGGTAAGTCGCTACAAAGCGCCCTCTTTCCACTCATTGTGAGCCAATCTTGGACTATCAAGCTGCCATGGATGCCATTTACACCCGGGGATGGGTGATAGTGGATGATTTTTTGACCGCCGCCGAGGTGGATGCCCTCAAAGCCTGTTTGCCAGGCGAATGGCAACCGGCCGGGATCGGCCGTGACGCCCTGCACCAGGGCAATCCCGATATTCGCCGTGACCAGATCCACTGGCTGGAGCCCTCCCTCGGTGCGCCGGTGGCCGACTACCTCGCCCGGATGGAGTCCCTGCGTCTTGCCGCCAACCGGATGCTGATGCTGGGATTGTTCGACTACGAGGCCCACTTCGCCCGCTATCGCAGCGGGGATTTTTACGCCACCCATCGGGATGCCTTTGCCGGTCGCTCCAACCGCCGTCTTACCACTGTGTTTTACCTCAACAACGACTGGCTGCCCGAAGCGGGTGGAGTGCTGCGCATGTATGACGACAAGGAGCAGTTTCTGATGGATGTCAGCCCCAAGGGGGGGCGGCTGGTCATGTTTCTCTCCGAGGAGTTTCCCCACGAGGTGCTGCCTGCCAATCAGGAGCGCTACAGCATTGCCGGCTGGTTTCGGGTCAATGGCAACGGCATGGGAAGGGTCGATCCCCCGCGCTGAGGGGCAATGTGTCCCGATTTTGACACAGGGGAGACTTTTCACTGCAAGAAGTGGGGTCATGGGTCTCCCATCAGCTGACAAGGGTTGATCTCCCTTGCTACACTGGCGCGCACTTATGTTCGTATCTGGCTTCGTCCGGTTTTTATGGTGGTTGGCTTATCAAATGGTCATGACGAGGCCGCTTCTCCCAAGGGATCACATCTAATGAAGAACATGCATGTCTTGCTGCTGTGCGGCGGCGGTGGCTCAGAGCACGAGGTTTCTCTGCGCAGCGCCAATTTCCTCGAGCAACAACTGGGCCTTCTGCCCGGTGTCGAAGTGACCCGCGTCGAGATGTTCGCCGATCGCTGGCTCAGTGCCGATGGCCGCGAGTGCAAGCTGGGGCTCGACAAGCTGCTTTCGTTTGACAGCGTGGCCCGTCCGGTGGATTACGTGGTGCCCTGCATCCACGGCTACCCGGGTGAGACCGGCGATCTGCAATCCTTCCTCGAACTGGCCGGATTGCCTTATCTCGGTTGCGATGCCGAGGCGAGCAAGATCTGCTTCAACAAGATCAGCACCAAGCTGTGGCTCTCCGCCATCGGCATTCCCAACACCCCATACCTGTTCCTGACCGAACAAAATGACGCTGCGCTGGCCGAAGCGAAGGCCGCGCTGGCCAAGTGGGGCAAGGTCTTTATCAAGGCGGCCTCCCAGGGCTCTTCCGTTGGCTGCTACTCCGCCAGCAACGAAGCGGATCTGATAAAAGGCATTGCCGATGCCTTCGGTTACTCCGAACAGGTACTGATCGAGAAAGCGGTCAAGCCGCGCGAGCTGGAAGTAGCGGTTTACCAGTACGGTGACGAGCTGGTGGCGACTTATCCGGGCGAGATCTGCGTGCCGCAGGACAAGTTCTACACCTATGAAGAGAAGTACAGCAGTGCCAGCCATACCGAGACTGCACTGCGTGCCGAGGGGCTGACCCAAGCGCAGGCCGATGCGATCCACGAGTATGCCCTCAAGGCGTTCCGTCAGCTGAAACTGACCCATCTCTCGCGCATCGACTTCTTCCTGACCGAGGAGGGGGAGATCTTGCTGAATGAAATCAACACCTTCCCGGGCATGACCTCCATCTCCATGTTCCCGAAACTGCTGGAGCATCACGGTCACCGCTTCGCCGACTACCTTGAGCAGATCCTGCGCAAGGCCAGCTAAGCGTGCTCTCCCGCTCGCGGGATGAAGAAGAACCCAATAAAAAATCCCCGCCAATTGGCGGGGATTTTTTATGTCTTTATCAAGCGGGGCAGGCCAGCTTGAAGGGATAAACAAGCGGGGATGACTCTTCCCCGCCTGTTGCTACCTGTGGGTGTTACCGGTGGTTAGCCGCGAGCCACCCGAAAGCGCACGCTGCGGGAGTGGCAGGGCGCCAGCTCGCCAAACTCGCCTGCGGCCAGCTCAAGGGGCAGGGGCTGTTCGTCCATCCGCACCGCTTGCCAGTCGCTCAGGGGGTGTTCGCTGCTCACTTTGCCTCCCTCCAGCACCGCCTGCTCGCTCGGGTTGTAGACCCGGATCACCAGCGCCTCTTCATCCTCTGCCTTTTTCAGGGCGCTCAGCACCGGACCGGAGGGATCCATGGTGAGCAGACTGAACTGCAGCGGGGTGGTGAAGCTCGCCTTGTTGAGCTTCATGGCATCGAACGGGATTTTGTTGTAGCAGCGCACCGGGGTGAGGTAGCTGCGCGCCGCCTGCATCACGTTGGCGCTGATGTGATCGCCGGCAAACGCCAGCAGGCTGAAACGGCAGCTGAGTTTGCCGCGCACCTGAGAGTCCGGGGTGGGCAGCTTGATGCCGGAGGGGCGACCCGGGCGCAGCAGCAGCTCCTCTTTACCGAGTACGCCGACCCCGCGCAGCAGGGTGAGTGCCAGGGTGTCGCACTGCTCGCCAATCACTTCAAACTCGCGCAGACCGTCGCTCAGCACCGCCAGCCCCTGCTTGCCATCTTGCAGGGCGACGAAGTTCATCAGCTGCCAGACCGGAATGGGGGCCTCTTTCCACCCCTCCGCTTCCCAGTTCGCCATGGCGCTGTCGAGGGTGGGGCGGGTGATGCAGCCAAACTGGTTGTCAGAGACCACGGTGTCGCTCGGGAAGGGGGTGGGGATCAGCACTCGCACCCGGTGGTCATCGGCCTGATTGTCGAGCTCCAGCTCGATATCGATACGCGGGCTCTGGTGCGCCAGGGTGATGCGGCAGGTGACATCAAGGTGACCGCTGCACTGACGGTTGGCTCGCTCGGCGAGGTTGGCAGGCAATGCCATACGCAGTTTGAGCGTGGCGATGCTCTGCCATGCCTGATGGGTAACCTCGCGGGTCACTGCAAACTCGGTGGAGTAGCGCAGCCATTCGTCCCGCGACGGCGAGTAGTCATACTCGTCGCCATCATCGGAGCCCTCTTCCAGCGTGAGCACCTGATCGAAGGTGGTGCCGCGAAGCTTGTCCAGGATCTGCAAAGTGCCGTTGTCATTGAGGGCGATGCGGTAAAAATCGTTCTCCAGCAGCTCGCCGCTGGCCATCACCGGCTGCTCCAGTCCCGGCTGATTGCCCTCGATATGGAGAGTGCCGTAGCCCATAGCCGGCAGCGGATGGCAGAGCTGGATGTCGTACTCCATAAAGGGGTCGTAGTTGCCGTAGTGCACGATCTGTCTGTCTACCAAACCAGGATCAATCTCGCGCTTGGCGCGGATGAAGTAGGGAACCGGCTGGCCCGCCTCATCGCTCAGGGCAAAGGATTGGGCGCGAATGCGGATGCTGGTATTGATCACCTCCTGACGGGGGAAGGGCATCAGGTTGAACAGGCAGAGCTTGTCGGCCACCTGCACGCCGTCTTCACAGAGCGCCACCGGCATGTTGTCGACAATCTTGCGCATGTAGAAGCGGATCAGGTTCTCGGCCATGTCGTCGGCCAGAATGAAGCGGGTCATCACCTCCTGATGCACCTTGTCGCTACAGCAGCAGCCGATGCTGTCATGGGCGTGGTTCTTCATGATCTCCTTCCACATCTTCTCCAATAGCCCGTGGTGGTACTCGAAGCCGAGTGCCCAGGCGATGCTCGCCAGCGGTTCGAGGATGTTGACGATCTTGTTCTCGATGGCGGCGTGGGCCAGCTTGATGTCCATCCGGGTGGAGGAGATGGTGCGGTGAACCCGCATGTATTTGCCGTCGTTGAACTCCCCCTTGAGGGTGGCCAGTTGGTCGCGGCACGCCTCGATGCGCTCGAAGACCTGCTCGAAGCGGCTCATGTGGAATTCACGCTGGGGGTAGATCTCCCGCAGCTTGTCGATGATGGCGAAGATGTTCTGTTGCAGCGGCATCTGGTCATGGCCGTTAGGCAGCAGGATATCCTGGGTGACCGAGGCCTTCTCCAGCACCTCGAAGTAGGATTCGAGCCGCTTGCGCAGGCCCGCCTCATCTTCTGGCAGGTACTTGCCGATGGCGTAGCCGAGCGGCAGCACCTGGGCGGTCACTTCGCTGCCATCGTTGCTCTGCCAGAGGAACTCAGTCTTGTCGGTGCCGTGGCGTTCGGAGCAGCCGCGCCAGAACATGGCCCGATCGATCCCGAAGCCGTTGAAGATGTGGGGCAACTGGGAGGACATGCCGAACGAGTCGGGCAGGTAACCGATCTTCATCGGCTCGCCAAGGCTGAGGCAATCGCGCATCCCGTAGAGCAGATTGCGCAGGATGGACTCGCCGCTCACCTGCATGGTGTCGGTCTGGGTGTACCAGGGGCCGATGATGAGCTTGCCCGCTTCCACCAGTGCCTTCACCCGGGCCTTGTTCTCGGGCTGGATGGCGAAGTAATCCTCCAGCACCGCGGTCTGGCCGTCCAGCACATAGAACTTGTAGTCGGGGTCGGATTCAAGCCGCGCCAGGATCTCAGCCATGTTGTTGATCAGCAGGATGCGGGACTCCTCAGTGGTGAAGTACCACTCCCGATCCCAGTGCATGTGCGGTGTGATGTGAACTCGTGAAACTGTCATGACAATGATCCTTTGCTGACGCACGGCGGCCCTTGCCTGCCGTGCGGAAAAATAGTCTGTTGAAAAAGTGGTGGTGAAGATGAGCCTTACTCTGCGGCGACAACCTGATAGGTGCCGCGCTGCATGGCGTGACGGCGCCAGCCGATCAGCACCACAGTGGAGATAAGGGTGCCCACCAGCGCCGCACCGAGCCAGACGGCAGCAGCCATCAGGGCGCCGTGGCCGCCATCGTGGAGCAGGAACAGGGAGAAGATGCCAGCCCCCGGAGTAGAGAGACCAATCCCCATGGCACCCACCATGGCGCCGGTGACGACCGAGCCTGCGAGGAAGGAGCCGATCACCCGGATTGGATCTTCGATGGCCATCGGAATGGCACCCTCGGTGATCCCCGCCAGCCCCAGCAGCCAGGTGGACTTGCCGGTCTCGATCTCGAAGGTCTGGAACAGTCGCGGCGCCAGCAGGGTGGAGGCGGTGACGGTAAAGGCCGAGACCATCTTGACCGCGCCGAAGATGGCGTAAGGGTCGTAGACCCCGTTGGCCATGGCGCCGAGGCAGAAGGCGTAGGCCGCCTTGTTGACCGGGCCACCCAGGTCAAACGAGCACATAAAGCCGAGCAGGGCGCCCAGTACCAGCGCATTGGTGCCGGAGAGGCCGTTGAGCCACTCGGTGAGGCTGTTGTTGAGCCAGGCCACCGGCTGGCCGATGACAAACAGCATCAGGCTGCCTGCCACCAGGGTGCCGATCACCGGATAGAGGTAAAAGGTGAGAAAGCCGTTGAAGTTGGGGCTAAGGCGCACATGCTGCTTGACCCAGCGCATCAGGTAACCGGCGATAAGGCCGCCGACCACGCCACCGAGAAAACCGGAGCCAATCATGTTGGCGGCCAGTCCCGCCGCAAAGCCCGGGCCCAGCGCCGGTTTGTCTGCCAGCGAGTAGGCGGTATAGGCCGCCAGAACCGGCACCATCAGGGTGCCCAGCATGCCGCCGCCCAGCTTGCGGTACATCCAGAGCCAGGAGTTCTCGGTATCAAACAGATGTTGCAGGCCGAAGATCTGGGCCAGCAGCACAGAGACGGCGAGCACGGTACCGCCCGCCACGATCAGCGGCACGGCAAAGGAGATGCCGCTCAGCAGCGCCTGCTTGAGCTCGGTCTTGAGGCTCACCTTCTTGCCGGTCGGCGCATCGCTCTGGCTGGTGTTGGGCGTCGGGGCGGTGCGACCGGCCTTGGCCGCCTCCAGCGCGTCATTGAGGATCCGTTCGGCATGGCGGATGGGCTCGGCCACCGGCGTCTCGATCCGGGGGATGCCAATAAAACGCTCCTGCTCCTTGATGGCCACCTCGGCGGCGAAGATGCAGGCCACCGCAGCATCGAGCGCCTCTTGCGGCAAGCGATCCTCGATGCCGTTAGCACCCTGCTTTTCGACCAGAACCCGAATGCCCAGCTTGCGCCCCGCCTTTTCCAGATACTCGGCAGCCATATAGGTGTGGGCGATCCCCGCCGGGCAGGCGGTGACACAGACCACAGTGGGTTTATTTGTATTTAAGTTGTCTTCTTTTTCTGGTTGCTTGTCGCCATCCCCTTCACCATCGAGCAGCGCCATCAGCTGCTCGGCACTCTGTGCCGCCAGCACAGCCTCGCGGGTATCGTCATCCACCAGGGCGGTGGTGAGGGTGGTGAGCAGCTGCATGTGGGTGGAGCCCGCCTGATCGGTCGGGATCGCCAGCATGAAGATCAGGTTGACCGGCTCGGGGCCGTCGATCCCCTCCCAGCCCAGCTCCTCGCTCAGGGTCGCGACGGCAAAGGCCGCTTCGCGCACCGCATCGCACTTGCCGTGGGGCACTGCCAGCCCTTCGCCAAGGGCGGTGGGGCCCTGTGCCTCGCGGGCCATGACCGCAGCCAGAAAGGCAGCCTTGTCGTGCAGCTTGCCGGCCTGATCGAGCCGATCAGCCAGGGCATGAATGGCCGCATCCCGATCGGCAAACCGGGTTTGCAACGTGATGAGATGGGGGCCGGTAAGACTGGTCAGATTCATGATGATCCTCTGTCAGGTTGGCTTGCCAGCAAGCCGTCATGGTGAAAGTGACAGCGATGCTAACAAACCGGCCGACTGATTTTTGTGAGTGGTATCATACAATTCATTATTTGTATTGTTTTTGTATTGTTTGCTCAAGGTGATTTGTTAGGTCAAATGAGGCTGAGCCGTTTTGTCTGCCGGGCAACTGAGGTAGAATGGCGCCTCTTCCATTTATCATGGCGCAGAGCCGACGAGGTGGCCTTTCGTGTCGAAAAAACCCATGTATCGCCAGATAGCCGACACCATCCAGCAGTGGATTGCGCAAGGGGCGCTGGCCCCCGGCGATGCCCTGCCCACCGAAGCCGAGCTGCGCGAGCAGTTCGGGGTGAGCCGGGTGACGGTGCGCCAGGCCCTCAAGCAGCTGACCGAACTCAACGTCATCGAGAGCATTCAGGGGAGCGGCAGCTACGTGCGGCAGGAGAAGGTGAACTACGACATCTATCAGCTCACCAGCCTCTATGAGAAGGTGACCGATCCGGCGGCCGAGACCCACAGCGACATTCTCGCCTTCGAGGTGATCAAGGCGAGCAGCGAGCTGGCCGAGCGGCTCAATCTGCTGGAAGGGGCGCTGGTCTACTACGTCAAGCGGGTGCGTTTTATTCGCCAGATCGCGGTAACACTGGAGGAGACCTGGATGCCGCTCGCCCTCTTCCCCGACCTCAGCTATGCGGTGATGCAGGGCTCCAAGTACCACTACATCGAGGAGGTGAAGCAGCTGGTGATCGACCGCAGCGAGCAGGAGATCATTCCGGTGCTCCCCTCGGCGCAGGTGGTGGAGGCGCTTGGTATCGATCCTGCCAAGCCAATCATCGAGAAGGTCTCTCGCGGCTTCTTGCAAGATGGCACCGTGTTCGAGTTCAGTCGCAACTTCTTCAAGAGCGATGATTACAAGTTCACCCTGGTCGCCCGCCGCGCCAAGGGGTGAGCGGTCGCCAGCACCCGAGATAAAAAAGGCCACCACCGTGTTTGCGGTGGTGGCCTTTGTTTTTGGCTGATTGCCAGGCTGAATAGCAGATTGGCTGGTGGTTTGATGCAGCCGACCTACTGCGCAGAGTCTTTGATGATTTCCTCGACCCGCACCTGCAGGCTTCCTTGCGCCAGGGTGGTGACGAGCTGGTCGCCACTGTTGACCTGATCGGCGCGGCTAATGACTTCGCCGTGTGGAGTGCGGGTGATGGAGTAGCCGCGCCCCAGAGTAGCGAGCGGGCTCACCCCGTCGAGGCGGGCGGTGAGCATGGCGAGGCGGTGACTAGCAAGGTCTTGCCGCTTGGCAATCAGGGCATAGAGCCGCTCCTCGGCCAGCTGATGACGGCGCTTGCCAGCTGCCAAGAGGCGCTCCGGACTCTTGCCCTGCAGGCGCAGCTCAAGGTTGGTGAGGCGCCGCTCACCCTGATGCAGCCGCTGGCGCAATAGCTGCTGCAAACGGGTGGAGAGCTCGTCGAGTCGCTGGGATTGTTGCTCCAGCCGCCGCTTCGGATCCTGATGGTCGAGC
>NZ_CAWLMI010000032.1:0-92177 GCF_963862045.1 Aeromonas sp. 159
CATAGCGAAAACGCCCGCCGTAGCGGGCGGCAAAACCTGCGATAAGCTCCTGGTAGCTCAGCTCTTCGCCTTTACGCACCCCGTGTACCAGCACCAGATTCTCGAAACGGTTGAAGGCCTCTCCATCAGCCAGCATGGAGAGGAAGGGGCCGATGGCGGTACCGGTCGAGAGCAGCCAGAGATCGCGTCCGGCCGGAACCTCATCCAGTGTCAGAAAGCCGGTGGCCAGAGACTGCACCAGCAGAGTGTCGCCCGCTTGCAGCGAGCCGAGGGAAGGGGTCAGCTCACCGCTTGGGATCTCGACCAGATAGAACTCGTGGTATGGCGCAGAGGGAGGATTGACGAAGGAGTAGGCGCGCTGAATGCGCCGCTCGCCCTGCTCAAGGGCCAGTTTGGTGAATTGACCTGCCTTGTAGGGGGCCAGATCGGCCGCTACCCGCAGGGAGAACAGAGTGGGTGTCCATTCAATGCGTTCGATGACGCGACCTTCGACCCAGGCCATAGAGATCTCCTCCAGAGGAACAGAGCTTCACTCTACCCCCGGGCCTGAAAATAAAAAACCCGCGCAAGTGCGCGGGTTTTTTCTGCAAAAGCGAATCGCTATTACAGGGCAACAACCTGGATCTGTACGGTTGCTTTAACGTCAGCGTGCAGCTGAACAGCAACTTCGTAGTCACCGGTGTTACGCAGAACGTTGCCCATGCGGACTTCGCTCTTGGCAACGGCTACGCCGGCAGCAGTGATGGCTTCAGCCACGTCACGGGTACCGATGGAACCAAACAGCTTGCCTTCGTCGCCAGACTTGGAAGCGATAACCACGGTAGCCAGTTCGGCCAGCTTGGCAGCACGCTCTTCAGCAGCAGCTTTGTTGGCAGCCAGTTTGGCTTCCAGCTCAGCGCGACGAGCACCGAAAGCTTCGATGTTGGCCTTGGTGGCCATAACAGCTTTGCCTTGCGGGATCAGGTAGTTACGGGCATAACCAGATTTCACGGAAACTTGGTCACCCAGACCGCCCAGTTTGGCGATTTTGTCGAGCAGGATAACTTGCATTACCTTTCCTCTATAAATTTCGTTGAGTTAGGCTTAAGTGCCGGACCGATTCTTACTTGTTGTGCAGATCGGTGTACGGCAGCAGAGCCAGGTAACGAGCACGCTTGATGGCGCGTGCCAGCTGACGCTGATACTTGGCGCGGGTACCGGTGATACGGCTCGGTACGATCTTGCCAGATTCAGTGATGTAGTTTTTCAGAGTAACGATATCTTTGTAGTCGATCTCGGTAACGTTCTCGGCGGTGAAGCGGCAGAACTTACGACGACGGAAATAACGTGCCATGGCCTTTATCCTCTAGTCAGTGATCCAGAATTACTCTTCGGAAGCAGCTTCAGTAGCTTCTTCGCGGCGCTCGTCGTCACGACGGGTGAAGCGCTCTTCTTTGGCCTTGGCCATCGGAGAAACTTCAGTCACGGCGTGCTTGGTGCGCATGATCATGTTGCGGATAACGGCATCGTTGAAGCGGAAGTTGGTTTCCAGCTCATCGATAACGGCTTGCTCTGCTTCTACGTTCATCAGAACGTAGTGGGCTTTGTGCAGTTTGTCGATCGGGTAAGCCAGCTGACGACGGCCCCAATCTTCCAGGCGATGAATGGTACCACCGGAAGTGGTGATGGCGCCGGTGTAACGCTCGATCATGCCGGGAACTTGCTCGCTCTGGTCCGGATGAACCATGAAGACGATTTCGTAATGACGCATTTTAGCTCCTTACGGATTAATTCAGCCTCCGCCCAGGTGCAGCCAGACCTCGGAGGCAAGGAACATAATGGTGTTTAGTCGCTGCT
The DNA here is from genome assembly GCF_963862045.1 of Aeromonas sp. 159. Lineage (NCBI taxonomy): Bacteria > Pseudomonadati > Pseudomonadota > Gammaproteobacteria > Aeromonadales > Aeromonadaceae > Aeromonas > Aeromonas sp. 159. The sequence continues at coordinate 1,837 of NZ_CAWLMI010000032.1, forward strand.
TTTCTAGGGCGGCGTATTGTACGAAATCGCATCCCTCACTGCAACTGACGACCTCAAAAGTTTTTCCCGATGGATATGATACAAAAGACCAATTGATAACAATTATCATTTAGATCTATTCTCTCTCCATATCCTGATGGAGGGTGATGCCATGCAACCCGCACTGACTACAACGATTCCAAGCCGCAAATTCAAACTGACCCTGCTCGGGCCCGCCTTTATCGCTGCCATTGGCTACATAGATCCGGGCAACTTCGCTACCAATATTCAAGCCGGCTCTACTTTCGGCTACCAGCTGCTCTGGGTGGTGGTATGGGCCAACCTGATGGCCATGGTGGTGCAGACCCTCTCGGCCAAGCTCGGCATCGTCACCGGCAAGAATCTGGCTGAGCATATCCGCGACCGACTGCCGAAACCGGCGGTCTGGGCATATTGGGTACAGGCCGAGATCATCGCCATGGCCACCGATCTCGCCGAATTTATCGGTGCCGCCGTCGGCTTCAAGCTGCTGCTTGGCGTGACCTTGCTTGAAGGAGCCTGTATCACCGCCGTGGTCACCTGGGGGATCCTGATGTTGCAATCCCGTGGCCAGAAACCGCTGGAGTTCGTGGTCGGTGGCCTGTTGCTGTTTGTCGCGGCGGCCTACATCGTCGAGCTGATCTTTTCCCGCCCCCATCTGCCGAGTCTGCTGGAAGGGGCTATCTTCCCCGGTCTGCCCAACAGCGATGCCGTCTATCTGGCCGCCGGTGTGCTCGGTGCAACCGTGATGCCCCACGTTATCTACCTGCACTCGGCGCTGACCCAGCACACACAGGATCAAGGATCGGTCAGCCAGCGGCTGCACACCACCCGGGTCGATGTGGCGATTGCCATGACCATCGCCGGCTTCGTCAATCTGGCGATGATGGCGATGGCGGCCGCCGCGTTCCACAGCTCGGGCCACCAGCAGGTAGCGGAGCTGGAATCCGCCTACCAGACCCTCACTCCGCTGCTGGGTCAGGCTGCCGCCACCCTGTTTGGCCTCTCGCTGGTCGCCTCCGGCATCAGCTCTACCGTGGTGGGCACCCTGGCCGGGCAAGTGGTGATGCAGGGCTTTGTCCGCTTTACCATCCCGCTCTGGCTGCGTCGCGCCATCACCATGGCTCCCGCCTTCGTGGTAATCGCCATGGGTCTCAACACCACCGAAATTCTGGTGTTGAGTCAGGTAATCCTGAGCTTTGGCATCGCGCTGGCCCTGATCCCGCTGTTGATGCTGACCGGCGATCGGGCGCTGATGGGGCAACATCGCAACCATCCGGTCACACAAGCCGTCGGCCGCCTTATCGTTGCGCTGGTGATCGGGCTCAATGCCTATCTGTTGGTCGCCATGATCTAGCGAACCGTAAAACCGAGAAGAGAGGCTCATTAACTCTGGTTAATGAGCCTCTTCGCACTTTGGCGTATGCTGCCGCTTTCTCTTCTCATTTATCATTGCGGGAGCCTTGCCATGGAACACACCCGAGCCAGCTTCGTACTGGGCCATCATCAGGAGCAGGCCAGCGTGGTCTGCTGCCAGCGCGGTGATACCACACTGCTGGTCACCGACCTCACCCCCTTTCATCCCCAGAGCCACCTCTGGCCCGATCAGCCGGGGGATGTGGGACATGCTCGCTGGGAAGGGGGAGAAGCCGCCATTGGCCCTTGCCGGATGGGGGCCATCAGCCCGGATGGCGAGCTGTTTGTCGATACTGCCATTCCGGTCAAACGGGGCGCTGAGGGGTGGCGTTTCGTGGTGGTCCATCCGCTGACCGGTGACCACGCGCTAGCCGTTGGCAGCCAGGTCGAATTGCAAGTAGATAGCGCTGCCCGCCACGCGTTGAGTCTGGGCCATAGTGGCTGCCATCTGGCGGCACTGGCGCTCAATCGAGTACTCACCCCCTACTGGCGCAAGGAGGTAAGCGAGCGCGATGCACTGGGCCAGCCCGACTTCGATCGTCTTGCTATTCAAAGCTCGCGGGTCGAGCCTTGCGGATCGCGGGAGCAGTACCGCATCGGCAAGAGCCTGCGCAAGAAAGGGGTCAACAGCGAGGCGCTGCTGGCAGATCTGGCGCTGATTGAAGAGAAAGCCAACCAGCAACTGGCCGACTGGATTGCAGCCGGAGGCGAGATCCGCCGCAGCCGCGCTGGCGAGGCGATCATCGATTCCCGTTACTGGCACTGCATGCTGGAAGGCCAGGAGGTGACCATTCCCTGTGGTGGCACCCATGTTGCCTCGCTCGCCGAGTTGGGGGAGGTCAAGGTAGAGCTCACTCTGGTGGAAGAGGGCTTTGCCATGCTGACCCGGGTCACACCAACCGGCGCCTGAGTCGCAGACTTGACCACTCAGGGCTAACGCCCAAATTGGCAATAGAGAAGTATCGCAAATGAGGGGGCATCATCATGCCCCCCAACGCCAGTCATGACGGGCCGATGCTTCTCTTTTAACCACTCCCTGATTAGAATGCGCCTCCCACAGGAGGCACATCACCCATGAGTAGTACCCAACTACGCACCACCCCGGATCGACTTCGTTATCTGGTTCTCTACGAAGGCATCGGGCTGGCACTGGTCGCACCGCTGATCAGCCAGCTGTTCGGTCAGGGCGTCGCCGAGGTCGGTTCGCTGGCCATCTTCTTCTCCATCGTCGCCACCGCCTGGACCTATGGCTGGAACCTGTTGTTCGACAAGGGGTTGCTCAAACTTTGCGGGCGCACCAACAAGCGACCACTGGACCGCTTCCTGCACGCGTTTGGCTATGAGGCAAGCTTTATGATGCTCTCCCTCCCCTGCGTCATGTTCTGGCTCGATTTGGGGGTGTGGGACGCCCTGATGCTGGATCTCGGCTTCGTCGCCTTCTACCTCGTCTACATCATGGTCTTTACCTGGGCCTATGAGCGGATCTGGCCGCTGCCATCCAACCCGCAGACGACATAAGGCCTCAGCCACAACGAGGCCGACAGAAGGAAAAGTCAGGAAGGACTAATAGGAAGGATGGGAGAATCCCATAAAAACAATGCCAGTCAGCGAGCTGACTGGCATTGGACAAAACAGACTTTCGGACTTACTTGACGGCGTCTTTCAGAGCCTTGCCAGCCACGAATGAAGGCACGTTGGCAGCAGCAATCTGGATCTCTTTACCAGTTTGCGGGTTACGACCGGTGCGGCCTGCGCGGTGGGTGACCTTGAAGGTGCCAAAACCGACCAGTTGCACAGCATCGCCTTCTTTCAAGCTCTGGGTAATACCATTGATGATCTCTTCCAGAGCCACTTTGGCCTGAGCTTTGCTCAGATCTGCTTTGGCGGCAATCGCATCGACAAGTTGAGCTTTGTTCATAACATTTCCTTTATGATCGGGCATTTAGCGCTGGGTCACTCTATGCAAAAAAAAACGCACAGGCAAAGCCTTTATCGAGCCGAACGCGTCAAACGCTGGGGTTTTCATCAAGATCTGCGGAAATAGTCACATTCCACACGCGAAAAACCGTGAGCAGTCCTGAAACCTGCTAGCACGCAGACACAATCCGCTGGCTATTTCTTCGCCACTTAACATTATCCCCCCATGGCTATTGACGCTTGCCCAGATTTTCCCTAGTTATAGGTTGTGTCACTGCTCAAACGGCTCGGAATACCGAACAATCGGCCAGCCTTTGCCCCACGGAGGGATAGGGATTATGTTGACGAAACTGGAACAGACCAAGCAGGCGCTGGCAGGCAAGCATAAGGCTATCGACGACTGGCTGGATGCAAGGCAAGCGTTGCTGGTTGGATACATGCAGCTGGCAGGCCTCACTCCGGCGCGGACCAAGCAACGCAGCCTGCCCAAAACAGAAGAGCTGCATCAGTTTTGCGACCGCCTGGTCGACTATGTCAGTGCAGGCCATTTCGAGATCTACCACCACGTCGTCACCGCCTTCGAGCAAGCCAGCGGCGAAACACTGGAGCTGGCCAAGCGCATCTATCCCCATATTCGTAACAGCACTGAATTCGCCCTCGAGTTCAACGACAAATACAGTGATGCCGACGAGGCCCAATTACTGCTACTGGATGATGATCTCAACGAGTTGGGTCCGGTTCTTGAAGAGCGGTTCAAACAGGAAGACCGCCTGGTTAAGGCGCTTCATGTGGTGGAATCCTTGAGTACCCAGCAAGCCTGAATGCCATTTTCGGAGCAAGTTCAAGATACTGGCAACCAAGGTGGATTACACTCAGAGCAATGACCCTAGCGTCCACACTTATTGCATACAGGAGATGAGCATGTCTGAGCGCCGCCGTTTTGCACGGATCCTCTACTTGACCATGGCAGAACTCACCCAGGGGGAACAGAAGTGGCAGACCCAGCTTGTCGACGTCTCCTTGCAGGGAGCCCTGCTGATCCGCCCTGACGACTGGGAGAGCCGTGACAACAAGGAGTACCAGCTCAGCTTTATCCTGAGCGGTAGCGATATCGAGATCAAAATGCAGGTCGAGCTGACCCACGAAGCAAGCAAGAAGCTGGGTTTCTACTGCCACCACATCGATATCGACAGCGCCACCCATCTCAAGCGGATGATCGAGCTTAACGTCGGCGACGAAGAGCTGCTCCACCGCGAGCTGGAACAACTGCTGAGCGAACATCTGGAACATAGCCAGCCCTGATGGCAGGTTCCAGCCCATAAAAAAGAGCGCCGAGGCGCTCTTTTTCCGTTGTGCTGTTGTATCGATTGCAATGCTGAGGGATTACAGCGCCTCGAGTGCCTCGGACAGCTTCTTGACCGGCACCACTTCCATCCCTTCGATGGGATGCTTGGGGGCATTGGCGTGCGGCACGATGGCGCGACGAAAACCGTGCTTGGCCGCCTCCTGCAACCGCTCCTGACCGGACGGCACCGGACGAATCTCACCGGAAAGGCCCACTTCGCCAAAGACCACCAGATCCTTGGGCAGCGCCTGATCCCGGAAGCTGGAGACCATCGCCAGCAGCAGCGCCAGATCCGCGCTGGTCTCCTCGACCTTGACCCCGCCAACCACGTTGATGAAGACATCCTGATCTGCCATCTGCAACCCGCCGTGACGGTGCAGCACCGCCAGCAACATGGCGAGCCTGTTGTGATCCATCCCCACCGCCACCCTGCGCGGGTTGGAGAGCTGGGAGTAGTCCACCAGCGCCTGCAACTCCACCAGCAGCGGTCGGGTGCCCTCCCAGATCACCATGACGATGGAACCGGGCGCCTGCTCCTGCCCCCGGCTGAGGAAGATGGCGGAGGGGTTGCTCACCTCGCGCATCCCCTGTTCAGTCATGGCAAAGACCCCCAGCTCGTTGACCGCACCGAAGCGGTTCTTGTGAGAGCGCAGAGTCCGAAAACGGGAGTCATGACCGCCATCGAGCAGCACAGAGCAGTCGATGCAATGCTCAAGCACCTTGGGGCCCGCCAGACTGCCATCCTTGGTCACATGGCCCACCATGAAGATGGCCACATGATTCTGCTTGGCGTAGCGGGTCAGCAACGCAGCCGCTTCGCGCACCTGTGAGACAGAACCGGGGGACGATTGCACATCCGCCACATGCATCACCTGAATGGAGTCAATCACCATGATCTGCGGCTGCTCCTGCTGGGCAATCAGGCAGATCTGCTCGACGCTGGTCTCGGAGAGCATCCGCAGCTTGTCGGTGGGTAGCCCAAGGCGGTTGGCCCGCATCGCGACTTGCTGGAGCGACTCCTCGCCGGTGACATAGAGGGTTTTCATCCGTTCAGCGAGACCACACATGGTCTGCAGCAGCAAGGTCGACTTGCCCGCCCCCGGGTTGCCGCCGATCAGAATGGCCGATCCGGGCACCACACCGCCACCAAGCACCCGATCCAACTCCTTGAAACCTGAGGTAAAACGGGGAATTTCGGTAGTGGCGATCTCTGCCAGTGTCTGTACCTGACTGCCGACCGCGCCGGCATAACCGGTGTAACGGGCACTCTTGCCAGCGGGGCTCACCGAGCCGAGGCGCACCTCGGTAATGGTATTCCACTCCTTGCACTCGCTGCATTGACCTTGCCAGCGTGTGAAGTCGGCACCACATTCGGAACAAACATAAGCAGTTTTATTTTTGGCCATTGATAACTCGGGGACAGGATGAATTCCTGCTTGATATACTTGTTTGCGACCGACAGATCAAACCCAGAATCGGAAAAGTGACTTTCCGTGGCAGGAACAAATGGATTCAGAACACCAGCAACATCTGATTGAACAACTCGTCCCCTTGCTGCGGGAGAAAGATTTCGAGGAGATCTTCAACCGCATGACCCAGGAGGAAAACAGCAACAGCCGTTTTCTGATCAAGATGGAGCTCAAGCGCAAGTGCTCCCCCTGCCGCAGGGTCATCGACATGCGCGATGAGCTGGAGGATGAGTGCCTGGTGCATGAGTTCGACGGCATCACTCACTTCATGCCCGCCGATGCGATTGCCCTGTTCCAGTCCCAGTGCTATCTCTACCGCGATATCTATACCCTCGGTGTCTACGAGGCGCTGCAACAGTGGCAAAAACAGCACCACAACGCCCGCGTGGATGGTCAGCTGTCGCCGCCGGCCAGCCCCTTCCGGCAATATGATGTCAACACCATTGCCTTTGCCAGTTACTACGGCCGCCGTCAGGAGCGGATGCACTTCAGCTCGCCGGTGCTGATCAAGTTTCAGGATGGTGAGAAGCTGTTCGCCAAGAGTTCCGATCTCTCGCTGGGTGGCATGCGGGTCTCGGTTCCCTATCTGCCGAATTATCACACCGGCGCCCAAGTGGAGGTCTTCTTTACCGGACTGGAGCGGGACACCCCTAATCCGGTGCTGCACCAGCCGGTCGGCTATCAGATCCTTGGCGAAGAGAGCAAAGAAGGGAAATACTGGCTGCGGCTGGTGCGCTCCGGCGAACAGCCCGCCTTTGATGCCTTCCTCAGCGACTTTATCGATGCCAACAAGATCCGCTATCGGGTCAGCGTCGACTATCTGCTCTCCGCCGCCATCATCAAGGGGTATGAGCAGTTCTACCTGCCGCGGATGACCGGCATGCCGCTCTTCTTCGGCACTGGCGACAGCCCCAATCTCGAGATTGCCCTGCGTACGGAAAACAACCAGCACCTGCTGGAGTATTGGCGCGATGAGAAAAACCGCGATGCCCTCGCGGGGCTTTTCAGCGCAGAGCGGATGAAACGGCTCTGCCCGGCCCCCGGTACCACCACAGAGACCATCATCTATTGCTTTACCCACACGGTGCGCAGCCATATCTACTTCTTCTCCGCCACCGCCGAGGAGCTGCGCCAGAGTGGCCTCACCGCCCTCTTCTTCCAGGTGGGCTCGCGCCGCCCCAGCTGGCGTGTCTACAAGTTCACGCTGGAGGCATGCGATCTGGTCGAGGCGGATGTGGGACAACTGCAGGGGCAAGACAACCCGCAGTTGCAAGATATCCTGCTGCTCGAGCGGCTCAAGCAGATCGGCTATTGCGGCCTGCTGCAGGAGATCGGCCTGGAGTCCCAGCGGGAAGAGTTCCATCAGGAGGGGGTCAGCAACAACGCCAACGAGCTGCAACGCTTTGGTCACGAGCAGGGGGTTGCCCCGTTCGAGATTGAGACCCTGCACTATGTTCAGCTGCGCAAGGAGTCGCGCTACATCCACAAGACCGCGGTCGCCATCCATCACAACGGCAAATCCTGGATCGGCTGGACCCGCGACATCTCGACTCACGGCCTGCAAATCGAGCTGGAAGATGCCTTTATCGGCGAGAAAAACGATGTGGTGACCATCGCCCTGCCCCGTTTGCAGGAGCTCTCCAAGAGCATGGATCTGCAGCGCCTCTCCTACCGGCTGGTCAGCCTCAACATGACCCGCACCGTGCTGCACCTCTGCATCGAAGGGGATTCGGATCGCCATACCGGCCGCCAGTTCTTCAGCCTGCTGATCGAGAGCAACCAGAACAAGCTCAAGGCGGCGCAGGAGCAGCGCCGCTATCGTGGGCTGGCGCGGGCACTGCGCAACATCTATACCCACCACCTGTTCAACTCGCCGGTCTACGTCAACAAGCTGAAGGGCGCCCCCAAACCGGCCTCCATCGGCAAGTCTCTGCAACCGCGCAGTCTGCAGCGCCTGCTGCAAGCCTGTGCCGAGCTGCCGGAGCAGGAGAACCTCTATCCGCTGTTTCAGGGGGAGCTGCTCAAGGAGCTGCTGATGAACCCGCTGCGCGCCATCGAGCGGGAGGACAAACCGAGAGAAGATGAGGTCTATATCGCTAGCATCCAGACCAAGGCCGGCCTGCCCATCTTCAGCAGCCGGCTGGCCAGCAGCTTTGCCAACGTCAAAGAGAAGCGTCAGTTCATCGAGCTGGCGCAGCAACAGGGGGAGTTCTACTCGGTGCTGGTCGGCATCTCCCGTACCGGACGGCCCGACACCAACTTCATCGCCAACGAGCTGGACTACATCGCCAAGTTCGCCATCCACAAGGCGCGCAAGCTGGAAGAGGAGCTCTGGAGCGTGGTGGGGGTAGGAGAACTGACCGATACCACCCAGGCCACCCTGTTCCGCTTTGGCATCACGCCGCCACTGAACTGATTGATCCGGAAACAGACAGAAATGAAACAGGGCGCTCGAGGCGCCCTGTTTTTTATCATGCCGCCTGCGGGTTGAGCAGCCAGTCGAGGATCTGGGGAAAGTGATCCTCCTGTGCCTGCGGGGCGGTCAGCATATTGATGTGGTCATAATCGAGGCGGTTGCCATTGTCCCGCCCCAATCGGGTGTGACGCGTGACCGACCCCATCTCGTCGCTGAAGCGGCGCACATCGGTCGGGTGACCCAGCACCTTGTCCGCTTTGGCCGAAATCATCCAGAGCGGTGGCCAGTTGACCCGTGCCGCCGCCTCGTCATAGGCAAAACCGTCGTGAGGATCCTGCCAAGGGCCGCACTTGACCCAGGGGATGGTCTCCTGCAGATAGCGCAGCGGCTCGTCGTCAGCACCGATCTTCAGAGTGCGAGCAGCCAGAAAACCACGGCGGCGGGCCAGCCAGGGGGCCAGCCGATTCCAGATCAGATCCACCTTCAGCCAACGCTCGGGATTGTGCACCGACACGCCGCGCTTGGTGCCAAAAAACAGCAGACTGGCCACCTGCTCCGCCAGCTCGGGGAAGCGCACCAGGGTCGAGGCCATGATGACACCGCCCCAGGAGTGGGCCACCCAGTGCACCTTGAAGCCATGATGGCGCTCGGCAATCCAGCGATGCAGGGCGGGCAGATCCTCGGTGATCAGCTCATGCTGACCGTGCTCCGCCTGCTCGGCGATGGCCGGAGTGCTGAGCCCCCGCCCCCGCAAATCAGCCACATAGACCTGATAGCCGTGGCGGGCCAGAAAGCAGGCCAGCCCCTTGCCCGATTCGGTATAGAAGATCCGCCCGTTCTCGATGGCGCCGTGCACCATCAGGATCGGCTCGCCATGCACGGCGACCCGGGGTTTGATGTGGCGAACATGCAATTGATGGCCACCACAGGGGATAAACAGAGACTGCTGCAACAATTCCATTTTTATTGGTTTCCTCCTTGAAACACTGTTAGCGCTTGTCCCAGCGTTGCTCGCTGCAGGCCCGCGCCGCCAGCAGGCAGATCACCCCCTCCAGATCGTGATGATTGAGGGTGGCCGCCGCCTGCGCCCGCACCAGCGGTTTGGCGTGAATGGCGATGCCAAGGCCCGCGACCCCCATCATTTTGAGATCGTTGGCACCATCGCCGATGGCCACGGTCTGGTCGGCAGCAATGCCGTACTCCTGAGCCAGCTGCTGCAACACCTCGGCCTTGACGCTGGCATCAACGATGCGCCCGCTCACCTTGCCGGTCAGCTGGCCCCCCTCCACCGCCAGCTCGTTGGCGAAGATGGCATCGAGCCCCAGCTCGCGCTGCAACTGGCCAGCAAAACGGGTAAAACCGCCGGAGGCGATGGCAACACGCCACCCCGCCTGTTTGAGGGTATCGACCATCAGCTGCAAGCCCGGCATCCAGGGCATCCATGCCGCCACCTCGTCGAGAATGGTGACCGGCGCCCCTGCCAGCAGGGCAACCCGATTGCGCAGGCTGTCGGAAAACTCCAGCTTGCCCTGCATCGCCGCGGCCGTCACTGCAGCTACCTGCTCGCCAACCCCGGCAAGCCGGGCAATCTCGTCTATACACTCGATGCGGATCGCGGTGGAGTCCATGTCCATCACCAGCAGGCCGGGCTCGTTCAGGGTCGGTAGCGCTGGCAGATGGCAGAGATCGATCTCCCACTCACCGCTCTTGAGCTCGGCCACCAGCTCGGAAGAGAAGCGATCGCAGCCAAGCAGCAGCAACGGCACGCCCGCCACCTCGATGGGAGGATAGAGGGTGGCCGCCAACTCCTGCGCAGCCAACAGTAGCGACAGACGCGCCAGATGGGAGGCGCCCAGCCCCTTGCCAAACAGCACCAACCAGCCGCCAGCCTGCGGAGTCTCTGTCGGTTGCAACGCATCTGCGTGGAGCTGCCAACAGGGTGAGCCGGACAACAACGCGGGCCAATCGGATAACAGAGGGGGGAGCCGGGACAACAACATAAGGGATACGCCTTCCTTGGTGATCAGGGGGTTAACAGTGCAGGCCCAGAGTAGCGTATTGCTTTTTGTACAGGCAAGCGCCAAGATCCCGCCACTCCTTGTTACCATGAGGTCTCGCGCTTGCAGCGTCATCTTCCCATCAAACGTGTTCTCAGCCTGGGTGCCGGTATCCTGCTCGGATGCTGGGTGCTCGGTGTGCTCATCCATATGCAGGGTGAAAGCCAGGCCTCGCTGCACAGCGAAGCGCGCAACCGGGCACAGGCGCTGGTCGCCTATGCCGCCCGCGACATGAAACGCTGGATCAAGGAGGAGAAGAGCAGCGAACTGGAGCGGCTGGCGCGGGATCTGGCGGCGGAGCCGGAGATCCTCGATGCCACCCTCTACGACGGACGCGGCATTCCCCTCGCCCAGTCTGAGCAGGCGGTGCCGCTGGAGAGCCTGCTGCCCATCGGCAGCGATAACAAGTCACTGCCGGAGCAGGGCAAGGGGCGGATCCAGTTCGTACAGGAGATCCGGGATGGCGAGCAGACCATCGGCTTCCTGCGAATCACCCTGGAAGAGCAGCAGATGCTGGCAGACAAGGACACCCGGCTCAAGGTGGTGCAGGAGAAACAGCGGCTGATGCTGCTGGTCGCCCTGCTGGCCGGGGTGCTCATCTCCTACGGCGTGCGCCGCAACTACATGCGGGTACGCAAGCACAAGAAAAAGAGTACCCCACCCTCGCCGCCACCGGAAAACTGATGGCGCAACCAGAGAGCAGATACAAAAACGGCGGCCAGAAGGCCGCCGTTTATTATTCGCAAGGGAATTACTTGTCGCCCAGCAGGACGGAATCCAGCGCGATTTCGATCATGTCGTTGAAGGTCAGCTGACGCTCTTCAGAGGTGGTCTGCTCACCGGTACGGATATGGTCGGAGACGGTGCAGATGGTCAGTGCCTTGGCACCGTACTCTGCGGCCACGCCGTAGATACCGGCGGCTTCCATCTCGACACCCAGGATGCCGTATTTTTCCATGACGTCGAACATGGAGGGGTCCGGGGTGTAGAACAGGTCGGCGGAGAAGATGTTACCGACGCGCACGGCAACGCCCTTGTTCTTGGCGGCCTGTACGGCATTGGCAACCAGGTCGAAGTCGGCGATGGCAGCGAAGTCGTGATCCTTGAAGCGCAGACGGTTTACTTTGGAATCGGTGCAGGCACCCATACCGATCACCACGTCACGCAGTTTCACGTCTTCACGCACAGCGCCACAGGAGCCCACGCGGATCAGAGTCTTCACACCGTAATCGGTGATCAGCTCTTTTGCATAGATGGAGCAGGATGGAATACCCATGCCGTGACCCATGACGGAGATACGACGGCCCTTGTAGGTACCGGTGAAACCGAACATGTTGCGCACGTCGCAGATCTGCTCGACGTTCTCCAGGAAAGTTTCAGCGATGTACTTGGCGCGCAGGGGGTCGCCCGGCATCAGCACGGTATCAGCAAAGGCGCCATCTTTCGCATTGATATGAGGAGTTGCCATTCTCTTGATTCCTTCACACTAGGTTGAGTTTTATTGTTTTATAAATTGCCCGCCGCCGAAGTGGCGGGCGGGTAAATTACAGGAAGCTGGTACCGTATGCCAGTTTCGGCAGACCGTGGTAAGCCGCGATGCTCTGGCCGATATCGGCAAAGGTCTCGCGACGACCAACGGAGCCAGCCTTGACCGGCTTGCCGAAGAACAGCACCGGAATGTATTCGCGGGTGTGGTCGGTGCCACCCCAGGTCGGGTCGCAGCCGTGATCGGCAGTCAGCACCACCACGTCGCCATCTTGCAGCAGCTCAAACAGCTCCGGCAGGCGGGAATCGAAATACTCCAGCGCACCGGCATAACCGGCAACATCACGGCGGTGGCCGTAGGAGGAGTCGAAGTCCACAAAGTTGGTGAAGACGATGGTGTTGTCACCGGCCGCTTTCACCTCTTCCAGCGTGCGATCCCACAGCTCGGTCAGACCGGTCCCTTTCACCTGCTTGGAGATACCCTGCTGGGCATAGATGTCGGCAATCTTGCCGATGGAGACCACCTGACCACCCGCATCTTTCATGTAATCCAGCACAGTCGGCGCCGGCGGCAGCACTGAGTAGTCGTGACGGTTGCCGGTACGCTTGAAGTTGCCCTTGCCAGTACCCACGAACGGACGCGCAATCACGCGGCCGATGTTGTAGGGCTCCAGCAGCTCGCGCACGATGTGGCACAGCTCATAGAGCTTCTCGAGGCCGTAGGTCTCTTCGTGGCAGGCAATCTGGAACACGGAGTCGGCAGAGGTGTAGAGGATCGGTTTGCCGGTCTTCATGTGCTCTTCGCCCAGATCATCCAGCACCTGGGTACCGGAGGCGTGGCAGTTGCCGAGATAACCCGGCAGACCTGCCTTCTCGACTATGGCGTCCAGCAGCTCCTGCGGGAAGCTGTTGTGGTGATCCTTGAAGTAGCCCCACTCGAACAGCACGGGCACGCCGGCGATCTCCCAGTGACCGGACGGGGTGTCCTTGCCGGAGGAGAGCTCCTGAGCAAAGCCGTAGGCACCGACCACCTCGATATCTTTCTTCAGCCCTTCCGGGAAGTAGCCGGAGGCCTGCTCGCAGGCGTGGCCCAGACCCAGCTTGTTGAGGTTGGGCAGATTGAGGGCACCGCGGCCTTCAATTTCACCTGCCGCACACGCCTTGGCGATATGGCCAAGGGTGTTGGCGCCCACATCTCCGAACTTGTCGGCATCGGCAGCAGCGCCAATACCGAAAGAGTCCATCATCAGAATAAAGGTACGTTTCATGGGTCTTCCCCTTGTTACAAATCGGCCAGGGTGATACGGCGGTACACTTCAGGCAGTGCTTCCGGCCGCTCGCCACCAATCCGGACAGCCGCCTGCACCATGCTGGCAGCCTGAGCATATTGCTCTTCAGTCTGAGCGTGGATCATCGCGATCGGCTTGTCAGCATCGACGCTTTGACCCAGGCGGATAAAGTCGGTCAGACCGACCGCATAATCAAGTTTGTCACCGGCAGCGCGCCGACCACCGCCCATGGCGACCACAGCCAGACCCAGTTCGCGGGTATCCATGGCTGTCACAAAACCGCTGTTGGCCGCGTAGACCGGGCGCACGATGGCAGCCTTGGGCAGGTAAGCGTCATAACGCTCCATAAAATCGGCCGGGCCACCGAGACCTGTCACCATGCGACCGAAGATCTCGGCCGCCTTACCGTTATCCAGCACCGCCTGCAGCTTGGTGCGGGCATCGCGCTCGTCGCTGGCCAGACCGGCGGAGATCAGCATCTCGGCGCACAGCGCCATGGTCACTTCGTGGATGCGCGGGTTGCGATATTCACCGGTCAGGTAGCGCACCGCTTCACGCACTTCCACCGCGTTACCGGCGCTGGAGGCCAGCACCTGGTTCATATCGGTCAAGAGCGCAGAGGTGCGGCAACCGGCACCGTTGGCCACGGCCACAATGCTCTTGGCCAGCTCTTCGGACGCTTCGAAGGTCGGCATAAAGGCGCCGGAGCCCACTTTCACATCCATCACCAGCGCTTCGAGCCCGGAGGCGAGCTTCTTGGAGAGAATGGAGCCGGTGATCATGGCGACAGATTCGACGGTGGCGGTGATGTCCCGTACTGCATAGATACGCTTGTCAGCGGGGGCGAGATCGCCGGTCTGGCCGATGATGGCGACACCCGCCTCTTTCACCACTTTCAGGAAACGATCGTTGTCGACCGAGGTCTGGTAGCCGGGAATGGCGTCCAGCTTGTCGAGGGTACCGCCGGTGTGGCCCAGACCACGGCCGGAGATCATCGGCACGAAACCGCCGCAGGCAGCGACCATCGGGCCAAGCATCAGGGAGACAACGTCACCCACACCGCCGGTGGAGTGTTTGTCGACAATCGGGCCACCCAGATTGAGGTGATCCCAGGTCAGCACCATGCCGGAGTCGCGCATGGCGCAGGTCAGGGCAACCCGCTCATCCATGGTCATGTCTTTGAAGTAGACCGCCATCGCCAGCGCGGCGATCTGCCCCTCGCCGATGGTGTTATTGGTAATGCCCTGAACGAAGAATTGAATTTCTTGGGTACTGAGCGCTTCACCGTTGCGCTTCTTGCGAATAATTTCTTGAGGCAAAAACATCTTTCATTCCCTCCGCCATTGCTGGCGTTACACAAGCCTGAATCCTTGCCCGCACACCGCATGGTGGGGGCTAACAGGGCGGACAGCGGTCCGCCCTCTCATCAACCTATTAGTAACCGCTGGTGTTGGCCGGCTTGTCGCCATGCCCCAGAGTGGCCAGCAGACTGGCCAGCAGGCTGGATGCACCAAAGCGGAAGGTACGGGCGGATACCCAGTCGTTGCCGAGGATCTCTTCGGCCATGGCCAGATACTGACCGGCAACGGCGGCATCTTTCACGCCACCAGCAGGCTTGAAGCCAACTTTCGGATTCTTGGCCTTGATCACTTCCATCATGATCCGCGCCGCTTCCGGTGTCGCATTGACCGGCACCTTGCCGGTGGAGGTCTTGATGAAGTCGGCACCGGCATCGATGGAGATTTCGGAAGCGCGACGGATCAGCGCCTCTTCTTTCAGCTCGCCGGTTTCGATGATCACTTTCAGCAGCACGTTGGCACCACAGGCCTCTTTACAGGCTTTGACCAGATCAAAACCGATCTGTTCATTGCCAGCCATGAAGGCGCGATACGGGAACACCACGTCCACTTCGTCAGCACCGTAGGCGACAGCGGCACGGGTCTCGGCCACGGCGATCTCGATGTCGTCGTTGCCGTGCGGGAAGTTGGTCACGGTCGCAATGCGTACATCGGCAGCGCCGATCTCACGCAGGGTCTTGCGAGCGATAGGAATAAAACGGGGATAGATGCAGACGGCGGCAGTCAGGCCAGCCGGTGACTTGGCCTTATGGCACAGGTCGATCACCTTCTGATCGGTGTCGTCATCGTTCAGGGTGGTCAGGTCCATCAGGTTCAGGGCGCGCTGAGCGGCCACTTTCAGATCAGTCATTCTGTTCTCCAAAGTCTCGATTTAATCCAGATAACCGGGCGCCACCATACCATCCAGCAATGGATGCACAGGCAGTAATCCCCAGCTATACGGGAATGGAATTACAGTGCGAAGGCACCGGCACTATCGGGATGCTATTCAAAACACCCTGCAGGCACTGCGACTGTAAATAAGGCAAGAGCCCTGTCACTTTCTTACAAAAGTGCGGACTTGGTTCCATGAAGACTTGAGAAAGGCCGACAACATCTGACCCGACTTCCCAATCAATTCCATTTGACCGCCAACACCCGATTTCATCGAGTATTAGTCATTGCCAGCACCCTGCTGGCAATGCCTATTTCAGCCGAGATACCCCCTGTTTGCAAGCCGGATTTGCCAATTTCAGAGGTACCTCACATCTGGCAAATCCAGGTCTAAAAAAGCCTTACGAAAAGAAACGGGTCAGGATCCAGGAGTAGGCCAATCCCCCCAGATAGACCCCGACGATCCCCATTACCCCGGACAAAACGGGAGGCGCCGGGATCGGCAATTTGAGGAAAGAAAACAACAAACCAACTATAAAGCCGGCCACCATCGCCAGTAGCACTTCATTCATATAACCTCCGATTTGACTCATTTTATTATTAGTTTAGATAGGAAAACGGTTGTCACCGCTCCATACGCGAACGCCACGGCAGATGCCGTGGCGTTCGTGTTTATACCCTGTCAGTCAGGCGGCGATTACATGCCGGACAGTGCCAGGAAGAAGCCTGCGATAGTGGCAGACATCAGGTTGGACAGAGAGCCAGCCAATACGGCTTTCAGGCCAAAGCGTGCAATGGTGCCGCGGCGGTTCGGCGCCATGGACCCCAGACCACCCAGCAGGATGGCAACAGAGGAGAGGTTGGCAAAACCACACAGCGCGAAGGAGATGATCGCCTTGGTGTGATCGGACATGGCCACACCGTTGATCAGCACTTCGTCTTTCAGGTACGGAGCGAAGTTCAGGTAAGCCACGAACTCGTTCACTACCAGCTTCTGACCGATGAAGGAACCGGCAACCACTGCTTCATTCCAGGGCACACCGATCAGGAAGGCCAGCGGGGAGAAGATCCAGCCCAGCAGCAGTTCCAGAGAGAGTTGCGGATAACCGAACCAGCCACCCACACCGGAGAAGATGCCGTTGATCATGGCGATCAGACCGATGAAGGCCAGCAGCATGGCGCCGACGTTCAGAGCCAGTTGCATACCGGCAGAGGCGCCAGCAGCAGCAGCGTCAATGACGTTGGCAGGCTTGTCATCCAGCTCGGCATCGGCAGAGCTTTCGTCGTAGTTCGGGGTCTCGGTCTCGGGAACCAGCAGCTTGGCGAACAGCAGACCACCCGGTGCAGCCATGAAGGAGGCAGCAATCAGGTATTCCATCTTCACGCCCATGGAGGCGTAACCGGCCAGTACGGAACCGGCAACGGAAGCCAGACCACCACACATGACGGCGAACAGCTCGGAGTCAGTCATCTTGGAGATGTAAGGACGAACCACCAGCGGCGCTTCGGTCTGACCGACGAAAATGTTGGCAGTTGCAGACAGGGATTCGGTGCGAGAAGTACCCAGTACTTTCTGCAGACCGCCGCCCAGCAACTTGATGACCATCTGCATGATGCCCAGGTAGTAGAGCACTGCAATCAGGGAAGAGAAGAAGATGATGACCGGCAGAACACGGAAGGCAAAGACAAAGCCGCCGCCACCGAACACTTCAAACATCTTGTTGCTGACCAGACCGCCAAACAGGAAGTCGATCCCGTTCTGGCCGTAGCTGATCACGCTGGATACCGCGTCGGACACGCCGACCAGGATATCGCGACCAACCGGAACATAGAGAACAAACGCCCCCAGACCGGCTTGAATTGCGAACGCACCGACAACGGTACGGACGTTGATTGCCTTGCGATTGCTGGAGAACAGCACCGCGATAAGGACGAGCGTCGCCATCCCTACCAGACCCATGAACAAATTCATTATTATCTTCCTCTAGTAGCACCTGGCTTGTTAGCGAGTTGTTATTAAACCCAACTAATCAAGGGGAGCGCATTATACTAATTAAAGTCCGATAAAATAGAATGCTGGTCACATTTTATCGTTATCAAAATGTCCAAGTGTCACAAAATTAGACAGCAAACGATTTTTACGCTCATTTTTTTTCCTGACAACTAAATCAGGTGTTGCGAATTTGTTTCATGGCTATTGGTCGTGATGGAAAATATGTCGGGCAGTTTCAAATAACACCTTGGCAACATCTGCCGATGGTTCATCCCGCAAAGTCATCAATATTTCCGCTATTTTCGGCAGCGCTTCCGGGGTATTCCGGGTGCCTTGCTCACCTTGTAACGGCATATCGGGCGAATCGGTTTCCAGCACCAGAGCCTCGAGCGGCATAGCCCGAAATACCTCTCGCGTCTTGTTCGCACGTTCAAAACTGATTACCCCGCCCACCCCGAGTCGAAAGCCCTGTTGCCAGAAAGCCTCCGCCTGCTGCAATGAACCGCTGAAAGCATGGATCACCCCGCCACGAGGCGGCTTGAAGCGGCGCAACAGCTTGGTCACAGTGTCATTGGCGCGCACCGAGTGGATCATCAGGGGAAGCCCGACATCGGCAGCCAGCCGGATCTGAGCCTCAAACAGCGCAAGCTGCCCCTCCTGCGGCACGTGAGAACGGAGGTCCAGCCCGCACTCGCCAATGGCCACCAGCCCGGCAGGCTGGCTCATCACCAGCATTCGCAACCGCTCCATCACCCCCTCCCGCTGTTCACCGGCATACCAGGGATGAATGCCCAGACCATAAAAGAGGCCGTCATGTTGCTCTGCCAGTGCCATCACACGAGTCCAGTTATCCTCTGCGATGGCAGGAATGATATACTCCGTCACCCCTAATGCCCGACAACGGGCCAGCAGCGCCTCCCTGTCCTGGTCGAACACCGGAAAGTCGAGATGGCAATGGGTATCTATCAGCTGCATATCACTCACACCTGTTTGCGGTATTTAATGGGTCATTGAACATGATGAACAACAGAAACAACGGCTTTACCCTGATTGAACTGGTGCTGGTGATCATAGTGCTGGGGATCCTGGCCGTCACCGCCCTGCCCCGCTTTATCAATATCAAGGATGATGCCCTGAAAAGCACGGTCTCGGCGACCGCTGGCAGCTTTGCAAGCGCAGTTCAGCTGGCTCATGCTGGCTGGGCGGTGAAAGTGCAGGGACAAGACCTCGCACTGTATAACTTCAGTGGGATGGGCAATAAAGATTTGGATATCAACCACTACGGCTGGCCTGTGGGGACAAAAGAGGATCAGGGTAATCAAGGTGTTGATATTGTTTTCCCCGGAGGCACAAGTGACCAGATATCGGTCAGTAGCCCGGATGACTGCAAACTACTTTTCACTGGATTACTTGATACCAATCAAACCGTTCCTGACCTAGCAGACAAAAATACGGACACAGACTACACCTCTGAGATCATTGCTGCAGATGACCAAATTGACGGGGGGCTACGTCACGATAACTGCCGTTATATTCTTCGCGATTCTATCGGCCGCCTCCCGGATCACCCCAACGGCCTCGGCTTCGAGTACAACAGCGTTACCGGTGCCGTGACCCGCAATTTTGATTGAGCTCAGCCTCTTCTGCGCAAGCTCGCTCTTTGCTTGAATCATCATCATAACGAACCGGCGTACAGCAGCGCCGGTTCTCCTGGGTGAGGCCCCACTCCTCGCACCACGCGTCGTAACGGGCCAGCCAACGCAGCAATATCCCCTTCATCGTCGCACCTCCGCCAACAGGTTCAGGTCAAAAACCATCCTAATCAGAGTCGGCAAGGGGAGCAAGTCATCCCCATAACCGCGATCAGGCGGAATAAAAAAGAGCCGGTCAGCATGGCTGACCGGCTCTTTTAACATTCCCTGAAGAGGTTATCCGATGAGCGACAGCTCATCAGCCTCACAGACTCTTCAGCTTCTCTTCCGGCAGGGCCAGCTCGTCATTGCGGTTGACGCCGATGCCGCGCTCCAGCACGTGACGGGCGATGGCATGGGCCTCTTCCAGCGAGTGCATGCTGTAGGTACCGCACTGGTATTCGTTCAGCTCGGGGATCTTGCCCTGCTCCTGCACGGTCAGCACGTCGCTCATGGCGGCCTGCCAGGCGGCGCCAACCCGGGCTTCGTCCGGTGCACCGATCAGGCTCATGTAGAAGCCGGTCCGGCAGCCCATGGGGGAGATGTCGATGATCTCCACCCCATTGCCGTTCAGGTGATCACGCATGAAACCGGCAAACAGGTGCTCGAGGGTGTGGATGCCGCGCTCGGAGAGGATCTCCTGGTTCGGCACGCAGAAACGCAGGTCGAACACGGTAATGGTGTCCTTGTTCGGGGTCTGCATGGTCTTGGCCACACGCACCGCCGGCGCAGCCATGCGGGTGTGGTCAACGGTAAAACTGTCCAATAACGGCATTTCTGACTCCTGATTTGGTTACCAGAACCAGCCCCCGCTGGAGAGCTGATCCTTGCATTGTCGATACTGGGCGCCGTAGCGCTGGGCGCGGGCCTCCACCTTGCGGGATGTCTTCATCAGCCATCCCTTGCTGCGGTAGCTGCCACGCCGATAGCCACCCCACCCTTCGTGATAGTTGAGATACTGGCCATACGCATCCCACTTGGAGGTGCCGTTCAGCCGCTGGGCCTTGTGAGTGTACCAGCCCATGAAGTCGATGGCGTCGGCAAAGTCGTCGCGATCGCTCCAGCCGTTGCCGGTTTCCCGCTGGTAGTCAGCCCAGGTTTCATCTTTGACTTGGGCATAGCCGTAGGCCGAACTGGCCCGCCCGGTCGGGATGAAGAGGAAATACTGCATCGGCGGCTGGGCATCGTGCACGAAGGAGGACTCCTGATACATCATGGCCATCACCACGTGGATCGGGGTTCCCCACTTCTCGTTCATCTTGAGCGCCGCCTTGTGCCAGTCCGGTTTCTCGCGAAAGATCTGGCACAGGTTTTCCGGCTGGGCCGGCGGCCGGGTACTGCAGGCGGTCAGACCGGCCAGCAGGCCGGCCACCGCAACGAGGCGCATCCAGGACATCAGCGGGATCGAGTCTCCATTCGTTGGCTCATCACGAGGCTCTGCCATCTCATCAGATGGCGTCTTCGTTCTCTTCGCCGGTACGGATACGAATGACGCGCTCCACCTCGCAGACGAAGATCTTGCCGTCACCAATCTTGCCGGTGCGGGCGGTGTTCTGGATCGCTTCCAGGCAGGCATCCAGATCCTCGTCCTGCACCACCAGCTCCACCTTCACCTTGGGCAGGAAGTCGACCATGTACTCGGCGCCGCGATAGAGCTCGGTGTGGCCTTTCTGACGGCCGAAGCCCTTGACCTCGGACACTGTCATGCCGTTGATGCCGATCTCGGCCAGGGCCTCGCGCACATCGTCCAGCTTGAACGGTTTGATGATGGCTTCAATCTTCTTCATGGTGACTCCTTACCAGTTCTGTTTGCCAAACCCGGACGTGATGGGGTAACGGCGATCCTTACCAAAGTTGCGGGCCGTGATGCGGGGCCCGACCGCCGCCTGACGGCGCTTGTATTCGTTGAGATCCACCAGCCGGATCACCTTGCGCACCACCGCCTCTTCGAAGCCCTCCGCCACCATGTCGGCCACAGAGGCATCCTCTTCCACGTAGCGCTTGAGGATGGCATCCAGGATGTCATAGGGCGGCAGGCTGTCCTGATCCACCTGGTCCGGCGCCAATTCTGCCGAAGGGGGACGGTCGATGACCCGCTGCGGGATCACATAATCGACGGTATTGCGGTATTCGCACAATTTGAAGACCAGTGTCTTGGGGACATCTTTCAGCACATCGAAGCCACCGGCCATGTCGCCGTACAGGGTGGCGTAGCCCACCGCCATCTCACTCTTGTTGCCGGTGGTCAGCACGATACGGCGACGCTTGTTGGAGAGCGCCATCAACAGCACGCCACGGCAGCGCGCCTGCAGGTTCTCTTCGGTGGTGTCGCGGGCAGTCCCTTCAAACAGCGGCGCCAGCTGGGCCATAAAGCCTTCGAACATCGGCTCGATGGAGATGATATTGAACTCCACCCCCATCCGCTCGGCCTGCTCCTTGGCATCTTCCACGCTCATCTGGGCGGTGTAGCGGAATGGCATCATCACCGCCTGCACCTTGTCGGCGCCGATGGCATCGGCCGCGATGGCCAGGGTCAGTGCCGAGTCGATGCCGCCGGAGAGGCCCAGCACGGCGCCGTGGAAGCCGTTTTTGGTGACATAGTCGCGTACCGCCAGCACCAGCGCCTGATAGGTCTCGGCCAAAGGATCGAGCGGGGCAGCCGGTTCCCGCTCTTTCACCGGCTGGCCATCGGCAAAGCGCACCAGCGCCAGCTCTTCGGCAAACGGAGCCAGCTTGTGGGTCAGCTCGCCCTGGCTGTTGAACACCTTGGAGCAACCGTCGAAGATCAGCTCGTCCTGACCACATACCTGATTGAGGTAGACCAACGGCAGACCGGTCTGATCGCAGCGCTCGGCCATCAGCTCGCGGCGGATCCAGGGTTTCTCCTGATCATAGGGCGAAGCATTGATGGTGAGCAGCAGCTCGGCTCCCGCCGCCTTGGCGGCCAGCGCCGGACCCGGCTGCCAGAGGTCTTCACAGATGAGCAACCCCAGCTGATGACCACGGAAGGGGACCACACAGGTCTCGGTTGCCGCAGTGAAGTAGCGCTTCTCGTCGAATACCCCATAGTTGGGCAAATCCTGCTTGAAGTAGCGTGCGACCAGCTTGCCTTGCTCGTAGAGGGAGGCGGCGTTGTAGAGTGCCTCCCCGTCGCGCCAGGGGTGACCCACCAGAATGGCGCAAGCCCCCTGCCATGCCGCGATGCGGGCCAGGGCGGCCTCCACCCGGATCATCAGATCGGCGCGCAGCAGCAGATCTTCCGGCGGATAGCCGGTCAGAGCCAGTTCGGAGCAGACCAGCAGATCGGCACCTTGCCGATCGGCCTCGGCGGCTGCCGCCAGCACCTTGTCACAGTTATCTTCGATGGCGCCTACCGTCAGATTCAACTGGGCAAGCATCAGAGAGAGGGCTTTTGCCATGGCGATGCATCTTGAATTCGAAAATGATGGGGAATGATAAAGAAAAGGGGGGCAATCTGCCAGTTCAAGACAGGCGTAACCGTGTGACAGCAACATGCGGGAAGGATAAGCTGTAGATAGTCACGGAACGACAGGCCTTCGCAGATATGAAAAACGCCGGATTTACCCTGATGGAGTTGATGATAGCCATTGCACTGGGCGTCATTCTGTTGGGGATTGGTATTCCTTCCCTCTCTAACCTGCTTGGCAGCAATAATTTGGCGACCCAGGAAAAAAGTCTTCTCAACCACTTAAACTATGCCAGACAACAGGCTATCTCTAACCAGCAAACGGTTACTCTCTGCCTGACCACTATCAATAATTCTGTAGAAGAGTGCGTTACTGCCAATCAAAATGGAGCGACCCGGCAGATCGCTTTTATCGATACTAATAGCGATCAGAAGCTCAATGGCAGCGAAACAACTCTGACGGCAAGTCCCGAGTTTCCTGCAGAACTGGCCATTTCTGCAGATGCACAGGCGCTGCGCTTCACCCCTGATGGCACCATTACGTCTGATAGCGAGGTCATCTTTTCACTCTGTGTAAGCGGTGAAAAGGGCATTGAGATTGCAGTTATGCCTGCCGGGCGTGCCCATAGCCAGGCAAGTGGTGCTGTATGTCCATGACCTGCGTTAACTACTGCGAAACACACACGAGCACAAAAGGATCCATTTCAATCCAATAGCTATGCTTAGAGTCTCCTTTGAACAAGGACTCATACGCTATGGCACGAAATGGATTTACCCTGCTTGAGTTTTTAATATCTGCAAGCCTGACAACCATCCTGTTGACCTTGGGACTGCCGTCATTGGCAAATCTGCTGACATCTACCAACAGCGACATCTACACAAGAAACCTGCAGGACCACCTGATCTTCGGCCAACGGCAAGCCATCACACAGCAGCAACCCGTCACAGCATGTCTTGCCATGCCTGTCAGAAACTCCACAAAAGAAGGTTGTGTACTCGCAAATCAAACCGGCGCTCAGCGCATGCTTGTCTTTATCGACACCAATCAGGATCGCCAATTCGATATTGCAAATGGCGATATCTTGTTATCAGCAACAGAACCCTTTCTTGAAAAACATACCGTGACGGCCAATCGACAATTTGTGCGATTTAGTCCAGATGGCACTGCGATTGGCACCAACATGACACTCCGGTTTTGTATCGACCAGGCACCTCGAGTCGATATCATCGTTTCCCCATCCGGCAGAAGCAGAAGCGAAAAAAAGGGGCTGAGTTGTTCTTAGCCCCTTTACCCTACTCAATAACCAACGTTATCTGGGTTGGATTTCATCTTGTTTTTTTGCATCAGCCAGCGAAAAGGTAGCCGCCAAAGGAACGCACTCGATTACCTCTGTGACAAGATGCACCACCCCATCAATCTCATAACCTTTCTGTTTAAACACCCTGACCAGATTTGCCTTGCTCGTATCAGCAACCGGTTGCTGCAACACCATCTGCACGCCACCTTCCAGAGTGACATAACATTTCATGTCTTCCGTTTGAGCATGAACCAACAAGGGTAAGCCCACACACCAGAGCAGCATGCGTTTCATCCCTGTTCTCCTTCATAGAGATAGATTTTCTTGGGGGACATATCCATTTTTGCCTCTTCCGCACCTTGTGAGCATTCTCCTTCACCGGTACAGCGCTCAGGCTCTCCCTTCCCATCATCTTTGAGGATGACCTCCTTGCCCGGAGCACCACCTATAATCCTGATCCGGCCATCATCCCCACCATGAATAACCAGATCATCAGCAACCTTATTTTGCACCTCTACGTAACGCTGAATAACTTCCTGATTGTTGCTATCCAGTACATATTTGAACGAAGTGCCATAGTGCATATCAATCATATATTGGCGCATGGCACCGATCGATTGAATCGTACATTGTTGGAAGTCCTGTACCTGAGGTAAGAAGGAGGTGAAATAGAGCTTGCCTTGCAACACCAAACCAGCCCCCATTGATTTTTCACCGCTTTCATTGAGCCAGAATTTCCATCCCAACTTGCTGGTCAACGCCTTGGTGGTGTTTACAATCTGCTCTTCATTCAAACCCGTAAAGGGATCGCTGGTCACATCGTAGAGATCGTTCAGTGTGATACTTGATGGCACCGCTGGTTCAGACGTTTCCCCAAACAAGGTTGGATTAACATTGTAGTCACGTAGCATCACATACACATTTTGGGTTGTCGCTTCTGAGGAAGGACGATTTCTATCACCACTGCCTATCAATACGGCATCAAACGGACGCTCACTGTAAAGATAATTTGTACCATCATACTTCCAACCTTTATTGATGGTGCGCACCAATACGGGCTGAGTAAAGAAGCGACGGTCGTCTGCCAGTTTCTTATCACCCTCACTTAAATGGGCATTACCCAAACTGGCAAATTTGATGGCCGTCCATTTAGATTTTTCTGTCCCCTTCATGTCGATGCGCCAGATCTGGCCACCGGTATCTCCTGCATAGATTCGGTCTGAAATACCATCTCCATCACTATCCAGCACGGAGACAGAGCCAGGCATGCTATAAACCATGCCTGCAACTTGTTTGTTGGTTGCACTGGCCGCATCCGGGGTAAAGCTGAACAACAGCGTGCCGGCCTCAGCATCCACGATATAAATACCCAACCCTTCACTGTCTTCAGCCCCCTGGCCCAAATAGCTCTTGGCCTGATCATAACCTCCAGAGAATATCAGGACTGGCTTATAGGTTTTTTTACCATTGGTTTCTGTGTAATAACCGGGAATAAACGCAACCTCGGGGATCGACCAGGTCTCGCCCAGTTTGCTGAAACCGGCGCTGTTTTTATCCAACCGCCACATCAGCGAAGGGGAGTCCGGATTGGATATATTCAACGCATAATAGGCCTTGCCACCACCCCGCAGCCCAGTAAATAACCACACCTTGTCACCTTGTGACGACTTGATATGACCATCTTTTACTTGCTCATTGACCAGCACTGTAGGCGATGCATCCACACCATAGAGATGCACTGATGAGTCCAGGTTCTCTCGCAGCGCTTTCTGATTCGCGATAAATTGATAAGGCATAACGGCCCAGCTTTCATCAACCGTGGTGCCGCTGTCTTTAAACATATGCAAGAAGCCGGCATTACTTCCCATCACAATGCGCAAGTCAGGTGTACATGTAGTCTGTCCTGTCGACGTTGTACAACCGTAGTTGATCACTAATGGCCGTGAATGCAACGGGTCACCAAGAATATGCTCCCGATTATCTGTTCTATCACCATCCTGATTCTCATCAAACGCATCAATCCCCTTGGTCCAATTAAGCAGGTCATCCATGCTATCAGCACTATCAAGCTTCATGACAGTGCGTAGCTGCGTCGCCCCGCCTGCCATGCCCTCAAGAGCAGACTTGCTAAAGGGAGTTAATGTATTAGTGGAAGGGGGAATAACATAAAGATTGCGATTGGTTTTAGCTGCCAGCATCTCTTGTACCCCACCCTCGGCAACCTTGTTACCATCACTGGTGGATGACCAATAGGTTCTTGCTGACTCAAGAATTGTTCCATCACTGGATATCGCAGGTAAGCCACTCTGATCGACTACATAACCCTTATCTGGATTCAGAACCAGCTTTTTAAGATTGCCCTTCCATCGTGGACCAGAACCAGGCTCAAACATTGCATAATAAATATTATTCAGACTGCGAGTACGGTCAAAGTTATTAGTGGCAATGGCGGGAGAGACCAACGAGGTATTCATTTTCAAGATAGCTAGTAATGATGATTTTAATGCTTCGTTAAGTTGGGTTGCATCGGTTGCTGGATAGTATTTACCCCCACCACGACGAGCGGTCTCTGCCAATAATGCACCGGCCCCCTTAATTGCTTCATCTCCAAAACCCACGGTGAATGTTGTGACTGTTTGTTTGCCTATAGCCGAGGTGTTTACATCATTGTTTTTCATATATCCGGCAAGTGCAGCAAGATAGCTTTTTTCACCAGAAGACCCATAACTAACCAAGCCGCCATAAGCAACCTTCTCCTCTGTAGATAACGTGCTGATCAGGTTGGCGACAAGGGAATCTGCTGCTTTATCATTGGTTGGTTCACCATCTGTCATATAGATGATATAACCATTATTGGAACATTTATCATAGGGGGTTTTATATATACCCGATGTTACTTCAGCATTGCTATCCCGCTTTGGAGTACGATTTACATCATCGTCACCAAAGTACACCCCCAAACCGCCAAAGTATCTATATGATTCATATAGTGTTTCACATAAGGGAGTCCAAGTGTCAGAGCTCAAACTATTTACCTTGTCAATCAAATCCTGCGCACCGCTTTTACCAGAGGTGAGGATGGCATCGTTACCTACAATATTGCGGATTATTCTTCCGCCATTTCTACTACCTGGTTCATTGCCATCATTGTAGTTAAAAACAGCCAGACCAAAATCGACAGCTGGCGTAGCCAAAACCAGTTCTTTGACTGCATCCTGAGCAACTTTCAATCGAGTTTGTGTTGACACACCTGTACTACCGTAATACCAACGGACATAATTTGCCGTAAATAATGAGATCTGGGTAGAACTACCACTAGCAAGAGCATTGGCTACATTTGATGTGTAAAACCAGCTTCCCGTTGTGCGATTTGGCTTGTCAACGGGATAACCATCAACAATATATGTTGAATATGGACCTGAATATTGATTGTTTGCGTTTTGCTCATCAATATCTTGCTGGCAATCTGCAATTATTATACTGTAAATATCAAAATCATTTAGAGAACGCCAACGCCCCTTTCTATTTTTATCATATATTTCATATCCCCAAACTCGTGACTGAAATCGGCCCACATTATTTAGAGGGCCTTTAGATGTCGCACATGCATTTAAATTCTCACTAAAACGTTTGGTACTGTTGATAGTGGGAACTTTTCCATCACTGGAGAAATAGATGAAGCGATTACTATTATTAACATCTGGATCATTAGCCAATGATGGATAACTTATCGATGAGTCATAAGGCTCTTTAGCAACTTCGGTTGTATTTTTCATACTCCCCGAGTTATCGAAAATAAAGAGCACCTTAGGGCGGAAGTCCCCCGCCTTGGCAAAGTCATAAATAAACAACTCGGTATCATCGGAATAACCAGTACCTACCGCCAAAGATCCCCCTGATATTCCGCAACACAATACCAGCAAGCTTGTAAACAAACAGTTCCTTATGTTCATCACCCGCTCCCTAATTGGCACTGAGCAAGGGTTGTTCTACCCCGGCAGTAAAGGTCATTTGGCTATTCACCTTGCCATAAGCACTGGATGTGGTGGCTTCAGCATAACGACAAGCTGGCGTTACATTCTGGCTACTGGCTTCAAATTTTCGTTTGCATACACTTTCTGTATTGACTGTCAAAGTAGTAGGAGTGGTAGTGCCTATTGCCGCCGAAGTACCAATTGCCTGCGTTGCAATTTGTGTTGAGAGAGAAGTATCGCTCAATGCAGACTCCAGAGCACCTTCAACTTCGTGCTCCGCTCGTTGCAAACTGGCACTAGAACCCGCCATCTTCAGACTCATACCACTGGATTGCATGACGACTACCGCAATCAGAGTCAAGGGAACCAGAATAACCAGTGCAACAATCAATGCTACACCCTGGTTTTTTTTAACCAATCTCATGTTCCACCTCGGGTGGTTATTTGTTGATTGCGTAATGCAATACTGCTTTCCAAGAGCAGACGGCGATAACCATCACCACCACCATTAACCGTAATATTACCGAGTTGATAGCTATTGTTATTCTTATAGCGACTTGATTCCCGAGCGGCTCTAATCAGTAAGAAAAGCCGAGCCCCCAATACTCGCCCCTCATTCCAGCGCTGTGTTGTCATTTGGTCCGTTGACATATATCTGTCTATGCGTCCATCAGGGATCAAGGAATCGTCAACACCATACATCAGCACCATATGTTCAACGCCCTCAGCCATAGCGCCACCAATCAGAGCAGAGCCACCATTGACGGTCAAATAGCGCTTGCGTAAAACAGGAATACCATCTTCTTGTGATAGGTAATAAATGTAGTGCTGGTATTCCCAGATCTGGCTCTCATTATTGGCACCAAAGAGTGGTCTGGTTTCGCTTCCCTTGATGACTCTCGCCTCCTGACTATTGGTTGCCATATAAAAGCGGTTTGTATCCAATCCCTCTGATCCTGGTATAGGACGCCCTACCAGTCGCTTGATACTGATTACATCGGAGTTTGCCACTCGATCGTTGGCATCAATACAAGTAAAACCACTCAGTCCTTTGCTTGCGGAAACCCGTGAAACCCAAAGTCCGCGAATTGGCCCAAGAGGTGATGGCAAACTACCGACAGAGCGCTCATCCAGACAATCGCTACTGGCAGGAACAATGCTGCCAGCACTGAGGCTCAGAGAAGAACCAACTTGTGTTGACTGACCAGTATAAGCTCCAAAAAAGCCAGCCCATTTGATATCCTGGCTAATCAACCGAATGGCCAATCGACCATTTTCCTGTAATTCACTTTGATCAAAGGCATCTTGAGAGCTGGAGCGAGACATCACAAAAACAGTGAATACCCCCGCCAACAAAAATAGACCGAGCAGCATAGCGACCAGCCACTCTACCAGCGTGAAACCGCGAGAGATCATAAAGTCGTCGTCAGAATAAACTGGCGCCTCGAAAGATTATTTGCTGTCGAGAGTTGACACTCATTGATCAGCGTTGCCGCGGCGGCGGCAGCCCCCCCATCAGATATCTCTTGTTTGCCAGCCCAAAATATTCCGACAGCCAATACATTATTGGCCCGCCGAACCACGCAGCCTATCGGTGAATTCAAGGAGGATGCAGCACCCGAAACACTTGCCCCAAGCAGGGCTTGTTGCCAGTAGTGAAGGTCGGCATTACGTAAATCTGCAGCACTGCACGCGCTGATTGTGCCATCAGCAGCGGCGCATGTAGGGCGTGGCAAGTTGGCGGCAAGATTGACGGTCACTGCACCGGATGCAGTCCAGCTATCGCGATTTATCCGTACTCGTTCAACCATATCGTTAGCCAACCAACTGGCGATAGTACGCTGACGAGCTTCATAACTGGCAAATTTGGAATGGGTTTGCAAAGCAACCAGACCAAGCAGCCCCAGCGACAGGATGACAGCGGTGATCATCACCTCCAGCAGGCTGAATCCTCTCTCATGTGATGAAACATGAATGGCCATGGCTATTCCCAACAGCTATTGCTAGCTGCACCAGAGGCACTTTTGACACCCAACTGATTAATGGAAAACACCGTGCAATCGGTATCTTTGGCTTGGGCTGTCGTCGCGCCAGCACTGGCTGACAAGGTGTAGGTGTTGCCTGATACGGCAATGGATAATTGATACAGGCCATTCTCAGATGCACTACTGATACCAAGAGCAGCAGCAGAGGATGCATACTGATTGAAATCCATAAAATAGGTTTCTTGCCGATTGGCCGCATTGAGCAGCATGCTCTTGGCTTCGACACGATGACTGGTCAGCACATATTGCTGATAGGCGGGATAAGCGATGGTGCCAAGAATCGCCACGATAGCGATGACAATCATCAACTCAATAAGAGAAAAGCCACGAAAGTATCCAATCATATCCCATCCTTGGTGACAGACTGCTTCATAAGTTTAACGCCGAGCCTGTCTCTTGAACAAACCCGGCGTCATTATCAACACACTTTATTCTTAAGCCTTCCTGGCTGCACTCAAATTATTCTAAGTTCGGGAGGAACCTCAAAGACTACGTTCTCTTCACGGCCAGGATGCTCGGCAACCACCTTGCCTCCCAGCTCCCGCAGGCGGGCAATCACGTTTTGCACCAGCACCTCGGGGGCGGATGCACCTGCAGTGACGCCGATCGCCTTCACCCCTTCCAGCCAGCTCGCCTCAATCATCGACGCATCGTCGATAAGATAGGCTCTGGCGCCCACCTTCTCGGCCAGCTCGCGCAGACGGTTGGAGTTGGAGGAGTTGCGAGACCCCACCACCAGCATAGCGTCCACCAGCCCAGCCATCTCCCGCACCGCATCCTGACGGTTCTGGGTGGCGTAGCAGATATCGTCCTTGCGCGGCCCCTGGATCTTGGGAAAGTGCTTGCGCAGCGCATCGATCACGTCAGAGGTCTCATCCACGCTCAGGGTGGTCTGGGTAACGAAGCAGAGATCATCCGGATTCTTCACCTGGAGCTTGGCCACATCTTCCGGTGTCTCCACCAGATACATGCCGCCTTCGCGATTCTCGTATTGCCCCATGGTCCCGATCACCTCGGGGTGGCCAGCATGACCGATAAGCACAGCTTCGGAGCCCTTGCGACTGGCGCGATGGACTTCCATGTGAACCTTGGTCACCAGCGGACAGGTGGCATCAAATACCTTGAGGGCGCGGGACTTGGCCATCTCACGCACTGTTTTGGCCACGCCGTGAGCAGAGAAGATGACGATGCTGTCATCCGGCACCTCGTCCAGCTCCTCGACGAAGACAGCGCCCGCATCTTTCAACTTGTTCACCACATACCGGTTATGCACCACTTCGTGGCGGACATAGATGGGGGCACCGAACTTCTCCAGCGCGCTCTCGACAATACTGATGGCGCGATCGACACCGGCGCAAAAACCGCGAGGGTTAGCGAGCAGAATATCCATTAATGCACCTTCTCCTCATCATCAACGCCCAGGATCTCCACCTCGAAGGTGACGGTATGACCGGCCAGCGGGTGGTTGAAATCGACCGTGACCGACATCCCGGCTACCGCCCGGATAATGCCCGGCAGCTCGCTGCCATTGGGCTGATCGAACAGGATGATGGTGCCGACTTTTGGCTCCACATCGGCGCCAAATTTGGCACGGTCGAGATGGTAGATGTTGTCGGGGTTGGAGAGGCCAAAGGCCTCTTCCGGCGCCAGAGTAAAACTCTTGCTCTCCCCTTCGCTCAGCCCCAACAGGCATTGCTCGAAGGTGGGGGTCAGGCTGCCATCGCCCATCCGCAGGCGGGCCGGTTTGCCGTGCAGCGCCGTGCTGTCGGCAACCGAGCCATCTTCCAGCTTGATGGAGAAGTGGAACAGCACGCTGCTGTTAGCGGTGATCTGCTGGCTCATGCCTGCTCCTTTTTCTCACCACGGAAACCGTCCAGCACAATCATGGCGGCCCCGATAAAGATAAAGCTGTCGGCCAGATTGAATGCCGGCCAATGCGCACGCTGCCAGTAGAAGTCGAGAAAATCGACCACATGGCCCAACACCAGTCGATCAAAGACGTTGCCGAGGGCGCCGCCGATGATGAGTGAATAGGCGATACCGCTCCAACGCTGGGCCACCGACTGCTTGCGTAGCCAGTGGATCAGCAATCCACAAATGGCAAAAGCCAGCACCGCGAAGAACCAGCGCTGCCAGCCCCCCTGATCAGCCAGGAAGCTGAATGCGGCACCCTTGTTGTAGACGTGAACCAGATTGAAGAAGGGGGTGATCTCCACCCCCGGGTAACCAAATGGCAGCAACTTGACCACGGCGAGCTTGCTCGCCTGGTCCAGTACAAAGGCCAGCACTGCCAGCCACAGCCAACGCAGGCCGCTTTTATGTTGAGTCATGTTCATCAGGCAAATTGACGAGTTTCGCCGTCACCCTCAACGTTGGTCACACAGCGACCACAGATCTCTTCGTGACCCGCGATGGTGCCCACATCTTCCACATGGTGCCAGCAGCGGTCGCACTTGGCGGCGGCAGACTGGGCCACGCTCAGCCACAGGTCATCACGCTCGGTCGCCACAGAGCCTTCCGGCGCAGTGTCAGCCACAACCACCTTGGCTTTGGAGGTGAGCAGCACGAAGCACAGCTCATCAGCCAGGGCATTCAGGCGTGCAGCCAGCTCCGGCTTGGCGAACAGGGTCAGTTCGGCCTGCAGGGAACCGCCGATACGCTTCTCGCCACGGGCCACTTCCAGCGCCTTGTTCACTTCACCACGCACGGTGAGGATCTCGGCCCAGAAATCGTCATTGAGGGATTCACCCGCTTCCAGACCGAACAGGCCGTCGTACCACTCTTCGGTGAAGACGAACTCGCCGCGCTCACCCGGCAGCAGGGCCCAGATTTCATCAGCGGTGAAGCTCATGATCGGCGCCATCCAGCGCACCATGGCCTCGGCAATGTGATAGAGGGCGGTCTGGCAGGAGCGACGGGCCAGGCTGTCAGCCTTGGCGGTGTACTGGCGATCCTTGATGACGTCCAGATAGAAGGAGCCCATCTCGATGGAGCAGAACTGCATCAGCTTCTGGGTTACACCGTGGAAGTTGTACTCGTCGAATGCCGCCATGATCTCGGCCTGTACCGCTTTGGCACGACCCACAGCCCAGCGATCCACCACCACCATGTCGGCAGGCGCCACCATGTCGGTCGCCGGATTGAAGCCGTTCAGGTTGGCCAGCAGGAAGCGGGCAGTATTGCGAATACGACGATAAGCATCGGCAGAGCGCTTGAGGATCTCGTCGGAGACAGTCATCTCGCCGGTGTAGTCAGTGCTCGCTACCCACAGACGCAGGATGTCTGCACCCAGCTTGTTCATTACGTCCTGCGGGCTCACTACGTTGCCGATGGACTTGGACATCTTGCGACCCTGACCATCCACGGTGAAGCCGTGAGTCAGCACCTGGTTGTAGGGAGCTTTGTCTTTCATGGCCACACCGATCATCAGGGAGGACATGAACCAGCCACGGTGCTGGTCAGAACCTTCCAGATACATGTCGGCTGGCTTACCGTTGAACTCGGGACGGGCATCGACCACGGAGGCGTGGGTAGAACCGGAGTCAAACCAGACGTCGAGGGTGTCAGGCACCTTGTCGTACATGTCGGCGTCGCTACCCAGCAGCTCGGCCTTGTCCAGATCCCACCATGCCTGAATGCCGGACTGCTCGACCCGCTTGGCTACTTCGTGCATCAGGCGCACGGATTCCGGGTGCAGTTCCTGGGTCTCTTTATGGACGAACAGGGAGATAGGCACACCCCAGGTGCGCTGACGGGAGATACACCAGTCAGGACGGTTCTCGACCATCGCCTGAATACGGTTTTTACCCCAAGCCGGTACCCAGCCGCTCTGGCCTTGCTGGGCAATACCATCCTTCTCGATGCGCTCGATCTCTTCCAGCGCGCGCTTGCGCAGACCCTTCTGCTCCATGCTGATGAACCACTGCGGGGTAGCACGGAAGATGATCGGGGTCTTGTGACGCCAGCAGTGCGGATAGGAGTGGTTGAACACCTTGTGATGCAGCAGGGCACCGCGCTCGGTCAGCACTTCGATCACGGAGGCGTTGGCCTTGAACACATGCTGACCGGCAAACAGTTCGGTATCCGGCAGGTAAACGCCGTTGCTGCCAACCGGGTTGGCCACTTCCAGACCGTATTTCTGGCCGACCACGAAGTCTTCCTGACCGTGGCCAGGGGCGGTGTGTACGGCGCCGGTACCGGCATCCAGAGTCACGTGATCGCCCAGTACCACAGGCACGTCTAAGCTGTAGAAAGGGTGGTTGAAGCGCAGCAGCTCGAGCGCGGCACCCTTGGCATAGCCCAGATTGTGGAACTTCTCGATACCGGCGCGATCCATCACGTCCTTGACCAGCTCTGCGGCCAGGATCAGACGCTCGGGATGCTCACCTTCAACCTGCACCAGTGCGTAATCCAGATCGGCGTGCATAGCGATGGCGCGGTTGGCTGGCAGGGTCCACGGAGTGGTGGTCCAGATCACCGCAGAGATCGGGCCCTTGCCGGTGTGGCCTTCGGCACAGTCAAACTTGGCGGCAACGGTCGCCTCATCAACAGCCTTGAAGCGCACATCGATGGAGGGGGAGTTCTTGTCGTAGTACTCCACTTCGGCTTCAGCCAGCGCGGAGCCGCAATCGGTACACCAGTGCACCGGCTTGGAGCCTTTGTGCAAGTGGCCGTTTTCAACGATCTTGGCCATGGAGCGGATGATGTTGGCTTCGGTGCCAAAATCCATGGTCAGGTAGGGGTGTTCCCAGTCACCCAGCACACCCAGACGGATGAAGTCGGTCTTCTGCGCTTCGATCTGGGTCTTGGCGTATTTGCGGCACTCGGCACGGAATTCGGCAGCGGAAACCTTCTCGCCCGGCTTGCCGACCATGCCTTCCACTTTCAGTTCGATAGGCAGACCGTGGCAATCCCAACCCGGCACATAGGGGGAATCGAAACCGGAGAGGCCCTTGGACTTGATGATGATGTCTTTGAGGATCTTGTTGACCGAGTGACCGATGTGAATGTTGCCGTTCGCATAGGGGGGGCCATCATGCAGAATGAAAGAAGGCTTGCCCGCTTTGGCGCGGCGAATAGCGCCGTAGAGATCCTGATCGTACCAACGTTTCAGCATGTTGGGTTCGCGCTTGGCCAGATCGCCACGCATCGGAAACTCGGTTTCCGGAAGATTCAGGGTGTGTTTATAGTCGCTCATCAGTCCTGGGTTCCCTTCTTTTCTAAAAGAGTGCTGGGTAAATTGAATTGTGGCAGCCCGAACCAGGCTCGGGCCGCCAGGGCATCTCGTTCGATCTGCTCTTTCAAGGCAGTGAAAGAGGCAAACTTCTGCTCTTCGCGCAGCTTGTGGCGAAGCAGCACCTTGACCTGCTGACCATATAGATCACCAGAAAAATCAAATAGATGTACTTCCAATCTGGCTTGTGTACCGCTCAAGGTCGGCCGTACACCCACATTGGCTACACCGGGGAAGGTCTTGCCGGAACATATCACTTCCACCGCAAACACGCCACCGACCGGGATCACCTGACGCTTGAGGGCCAGATTGGCAGTGGGAAAACCTATGGTGCGCCCCAGCTTGTCGCCGTGGGCCACCCGGCCGCTGATGGTGTAGGGACGGCCAAGCATCAGCTCCACTTCCGCCATCCGGCCCGCCTTGAGGGCTTCACGCACCAGGGTGCTGCTGACCCGCTGCCGTTCGAGCTGGAAGCTCTGGGTACTGATCACCTCGAAGCCGAAGCGATGGCCCGCCTCCTCCAGCAGGTGGAAATCCCCTTCCCGCCCCTTGCCGAAGCGAAAATCATCGCCGACCACCAGATAGCGCACTCCGAGCTTCTCCACCAGCAACTGCTCGATGAAGGTCGAGGCCGCCTGCTCGGCAAAGCGGTGGCTGAAGCGCACACAGAGCATGCGGTCGATATGCAGCCCCTGCAGCGCTTCATACTTCTCGCGCAACCGGCTCAGCCGGGCGGGCGCAGCTGTGCCGGCAAACAGCTCCAGCGGCTGCGGCTCAAACAGCATGACGCAGGCGGGCAATCCCAGCTGGGCCGCTTTCTCCTTGAGACGTGCCAATACCGCATGGTGACCCTGATGAACCCCATCAAAGTTGCCAATGGTTAATACACATCCCCGGTGACGGGGCTTGAGATTGTGAATGCCGCGAATAAGCTCCATCAGTGCCTTGTGCGTTGCTGCCATGGAAATCGGCGGATTATATATCAGGCAGCAGGCAGGGTCAGCCCTCATAGCCTGATTTCAACTATCCGGGCCCAATCACGCCCCCTGCGGCGCCATGAGGCACTATCCCCATGGCGCCGCAGGATCACGACTACTGCTGCCCCGATTTAAGGTGACGCGGCCGAATGCCCAGCAGCAGCAACACCACGGCATAGACCGCAGCCCCCAGCGATAGCAGCATGGTCAGCTGCAAACTGGCCTTGCCCATGCTCCATGCGCCCCACTGGGCCAAGTCTGGCGACAGATAGGCGAGCACGCCGCCCATCAGCACGCTGGCGACCAGCAGCTTGAGGCAGAACACGCCGGTATGGCGGGAAGGACGATAGACGCTCTGCTGGTACAACCCTTTGAACAGCAAAGCCGCATTCAGGGTACCCGAGCAGGCGGTCGAGAGCGCCAGCCCCACGTAACCGAGCGGGTAGATGAAGATGAGGTTGCAGACCATGTTAGCAATCATCGACATCACCCCGATCCGCACCGGCGTCTTGGTGTCCTGACGGGCGTAGTAACCGGGCGCCAGCACCTTGATCAGCATCAGGGAAAGCAGACCGGTAGTGGAGGCCAGCAGGCTGGCGCTCGACATGGCCACTTCATGCAGGCCAAATTCGCCGCGCATGAACAGCACTCGCAAAATGGGCTCGCGCATGACCGCAATACCTATCATGGCGGGCAGGCCGAGCAGCATCACCATCCGCACCCCCCAATCCATGGTGCGGGAGAAGTCGGCCGGATCGGCATCCACATGCTTCTTCGCCAGCGCAGGCAGGATCACGGTACTGATGGCTACCGCAAACAGCCCGAGGGGGAACTCCAGCAGGCGATCAGAGTAGTAGAGATAACTGATGGCACCGGTCGCCAGGAACGAAGCCAGCATGGTGTTGACCAGCAGGTTGATCTGGCTGACCGAGACCCCGAACAGGGCCGGGATCATCAGGGTGCGGATCTTCACCACCCCAGGGTGATTCCATCCCCACTTGGGCCATACCAGCATGTTGATTTGGCGCAAAAAGGGGTACTGAAACAAAAACTGCACCAAACCGCCCAAAAAGACACCAATCGCCAGCGAGATCTCAGGTTTGTCCATCAGCGGTGCAATCCACCAGGCCGCCGCAATCATGGTGATGTTGAGAAACACCGGCGTAAACGACGAGACCGCAAAGCGGCCGAAGGTGTTGAGGATAGCCCCCGCCATGGCGGTAAAGGTGATGAACCATAGGTAAGGGAAGGTGATTTTGAGCATCAGACTGGCGAGCTCGAACTTCTCGGCCGCAGGGCCGCCATGCAGCCAGTCCCAGAACCAGCCCCAGCCAAACAGCGCGGTCAGCACACCCGACCCCAGCACACCGAGCAGGGTGACCACAGTCACGATCCCCCCCAGCGTGCCCGCCACCGCCGCCAGCAATTCACGCACTTCCCCCTCGTCGCCATTTTTCTTGTACTCCGTCATCACGGGAACAAAGGCCTGGTTGAAGGCACCTTCGGCGAACAGACGACGCAGAAAGTTGGGAATGCGATTGGCAAAAAAGAAGACGTCGGCGGCCACCCCGGCACCGAGCAGATTTGCGATGACTACATCGCGAACCAAGCCCATTACGCGGGATGCCAGCGTCATTCCGGACACTATCATGCCGGATTTGATCAATTTCTTACTCAAGACGAGGCCTCTGGAACTGTCAGAATGAAAAGAATGCTGCTAGAATCGGCCGACAGTTTAACCGTCTCCCTACTGACACACCACCGGGAGGCGGTGTTTATTTGCACAAATCATTTGACAATATGTGGTTGGAAGGGCATATTTCCGGGCCTTTTCAATACACTCGCTAAGACAGTTTTAGGAGTTTTACCTTGGCTAACATCAAATCTGCTAAGAAGCGCGCTCTTCAGTCAGAAAAACGCCGTCAGCACAACGCCAGCCGTCGTTCCATGACCCGTACCTACCTGAAGAAAGTCATTGCTGCTATCGCCTCTGGCGACAAAGCTGCTGCGACTGCCGCTTTCGCTGTTGCTCAGCCGATCATGGATCGTATGGCGACCAAAGGCCTGATCCACAAGAACAAAGCTGCTCGTCACAAGAGCCGCCTGTCTGCCCAGATCAAAGCTATGGCTTAATCAGCTTCTGCTGATCAAAGCTGAAAAAACCGGCCTTAGTGCCGGTTTTTTATTTATCTGAGCTGCAATAAAGTCGATGCAGCAAACTGATCATTTCACGCACCTCATGGCTGCGCAGCGAATAGTAGACCGTCTGGGCCTCTTTGCGCGTCGTCACCAGCTCATCCCGCCGCAGCAGCGCAAGATGCTGTGACAAGGCCGACTGACTCAATCCCAATCGCTCGTTGAGCTCCCCCACTGACAGTTCGCGCTCCAGCAACTGGCACAGAATAAACAGCCGCCGTTCGTTGGCCAGCGCCTTGAGCAAGGCCACCGCTTTACTCGCATTGGCTTCCATCTCTTCAAGTTGCATCACATCTCTCCTCTACCACTCATCGCCGATGATACGTGGTGACGGGTCGTTTTAAAACGACAGGGTGGCCGGCTGGATGGCGGAGAAATTCTCCTGGCCGGAAAAGAGAAAGGTAAAATCGCTCTCGCAGACCCGCTTCACCGCCGGATGCTGGATCATCCGCTCGGCGAAGATGACGTAATACTCCTCCATCAGATCCTGGGTTTCCCCGATCAGCATCACCCCCTCCCCCTCAAGGATCTCCTCCCGATAGATGGTGGGAGCCATGAAAATCCCCTGATTGAAGAAGCCAAACGCCTTCATCAAGGCGGCATCATCAAACTCGCCAAGAATGCTGGGGGAGACACCTTGCTGTTCGAACCACTGGGTCAGCTGACGCCCCATGGCGGTACGGCGACCGGGGATCAGCAGCTTGCGCTCTTCCAGACAGGCAGGAAAGGGTTTTTCAGGCAGCGGCGCCTTGCAGAAGAAGCTGACGCCACAGCCGCCCAACCGCTTGGAGAGCAGCCCCGCATGCTGGCTGGAGTCCACTGGACAGTCGGAGAGGATCATATCGAGCTTGTGCTCGCTCAGCTGCTCCAGCAGCAGTTCGTGGGTCGATTCGAAACAGCGCAGATGAATGGAACCATCATTGGGGATGACAGAGAGCAGCACGCGGCTGGCAAGGCGCTTGGAGAGGGCATCGGCGATGCCGACGTCGAACAGGATCTGGCTCTCCTTGCGGTAGTTGACGATATCGAGCATCTCGTAGGAGAGGCTGAACATCTTGTCGGCATAGCGAAACACCAGTTGACCCAGCTCGGTCGCCTCTAGGGAGCGCCCCTTGCGTTTGAGCAGCTTGCCACCGAGGCGCTGCTCCAGCAGCTTGATCTGGCCGGTGACGGTTTGCGGGGTCAAAAAAAGGGCTTCCGCTGCCTGGGTAACGGAGCCCTTCTTCTGAGTCATCCAGAAATAGTAGAGATGGTTGTAGTTAAGGTGTGACATCCGATGGGGTTCCCGCTTGACGCGGACTCCGGTAGCAGCTGAGTTCAACCGCCAGAATGTCATACATGTCGCTAACCGAGTCAACCTTGTTCGCGCCAAACTGCTCCATCAGACTTGCCTTGAGGCGTGCCTTGTCAGGCATCCGGTCAGCGCAATAACGCTTGTTGGAGCGCTTGACCATCTCGCCAGCCCTGCTGCTTAGCGCCCGCTCGGAGAAGGTTTCGCCAAAGCGCGCCTTGGCCTGCTTGTCCCCCAGCAGCAGGGCACTGTCTACCACCCCGTTCAGATAGGCAGAGCAGTTCGCCGAAGCGGCGTCCTGCTTGCAATCCTCCAGCCCGCCGGCCCAGGCCGCGGGGCTCAACAACAGCATCAACAACCCTGTATGCAGCTTCATAGTCCCTCCGTACTCTGTTCCCCTTCACCCTTGGGAAGGGCCATGCGCAAGGCCAGATAGCCGACTACCGCCGCCATGGTGGAGCCCACCAGGATCCCGAGGCGAGAATAGCTGCCGTAATCCAGCCCACCGTGCTCGAAGGCGAGCGACGCGATAAACATCGACATGGTGAACCCGATGCCACAGAGGATGCTGACCGCAAAAATCTGCTTGAAGTTGACCCCGGGCGGCAACTGGGCAATGCCCAGCTTGACCGACAGCCAGCTGATGGTGAACACCCCGAGCGGCTTGCCGATAAACAGCCCCAGCATGATCCCCATAGGCACCGGACTCAGCAGGGAGGAGAGACCAATCCCTTCCAGCGATACCCCCGCGTTGGCAAAGGCAAACAGCGGCAGGATCAGATAGGCACTCCAGGGGTGCAACTTGTGCTCCAGATACTTGAGCGGCGAGGCGTAACGCTTGCCGTTAAGCGGGACCATAAAACCGACTACCACACCGGCCAGGGTCGCATGGACGCCAGACTTCAGCACCGCAACCCAGAGCACCAGGCCAACCAGCATGTAGAGGCTGATCCTGTCCTCACCACGACGATTCATCCAAAGCAGGGTGAGGGTTGCCAGAATACCGATGGCCAGCGCCTCCAGCGACAACTGCTGGGTATAGAAGAGCGCGATGATGATGATGACGCCGAGGTCATCCATGATGGCCAACGCCAGCAGGAATACCTTGAGGCTCACCGGCACCCGCTTGCCGAGCAGCGCCATCACCCCGAGGGCAAAGGCGATGTCGGTCGCAGCCGGAATTGCCCAGCCAGCGCGCGCCACTTCGTCCGAATAGTTGAAAAAGGCGTAGATCAAGGCCGGAGCCAGCATGCCGCCAACCGCCGCAATAGCCGGAAAAGTCGCTTGCACCCGAGAGGAGAGCGCCCCCTCAAGCATTTCACGCTTCACTTCCAGACCAACCAGCAGGAAGAAGATCGCCATAAAGCCATCGTTGATCCAGAGCAGCAGCGGCTTGTTGATGTCGAGAGCCGCGATGCGCACCTGCACCGGCGTGTCGAGAAACGCCTGATACCCGCCAGCCAGCGCGGTATTGGCCAAAATCATTGCCAGCATGGCAGCCATGATCAGAATAATTCCGGAGGCGGCCT
Organism: Aeromonas sp. 159; assembly: GCF_963862045.1. Classification (NCBI taxonomy): domain Bacteria; kingdom Pseudomonadati; phylum Pseudomonadota; class Gammaproteobacteria; order Aeromonadales; family Aeromonadaceae; genus Aeromonas; species Aeromonas sp. 159. The sequence goes on from NZ_CAWLMI010000032.1 coordinate 43,134, forward strand.
CCAGCTTCAGGAACTTTTTGATTACGTCACTCATGGTTAAATTTTCCACCGTATTGCTTTGGTTTGAGTCTATCCCTTGCAACAACCAATGGAAAATCGTTTCTTGCTGCTCAATACAACGAAAAAACCGAAAGCAAAATAGAACATACCTGCTATAAGCAGGTTTTTCCTCGTCTCTGGCTACCGTCTTATTAATCAATAAAATGAATTTTCAATTATTTAACTGCATAAAAAAAGCGCCCTGAGGCGCCTTGTTATCAGATGGCGACGGGCGCCTTGATGCCGGGATGGGGGTCATAACCCTCGATCTCGAAATCCTCGAACTTGTAGTCAAAGATGGAGTCAGGTTTGCGCTTGATCACCAGGGTCGGCAGCGGGCGCGGCTCGCGGGATAGCTGCAGCGCAGTCTGCTCCATGTGGTTGGAGTAGAGGTGCACATCACCACCGGTCCAGACGAAGTCACCCACTTCCAGATCGCACTGCTGGGCCATCATGTGGGTCAGCAGGGCATAGCTGGCGATGTTGAACGGCAGGCCGAGGAACACATCACAGCTGCGCTGGTAAAGCTGGCAGGAGAGCTTGCCGTCCGCCACATAGAACTGGAAGAAGGCGTGGCAGGGAGCCAGCGCCATCTTGTCCAGCTCGCCCACGTTCCAGGCGGATACGATGATGCGGCGCGAATCAGGGTTGTGCTTGATGTCATCCACCGCCTTCTGGATCTGGTCGATGACAGACCCGTCAGCCGCAGGCCAGGAGCGCCACTGCGCGCCGTAAACCGGCCCCAGATCGCCATTCTCGTCGGCCCACTCATCCCAGATGCTGACGCCGTTTTCCTTCAGATAAGCGGTATTGGTATCGCCATTGAGGAACCAGAGCAGCTCGTGAATGATGGAGCGCAGGTGGCACTTCTTGGTGGTCACCAGCGGGAACCCCTCCGCCAGATTGAAGCGCATCTGATGGCCGAACAGGGAGACAGTACCGGTGCCGGTACGATCTGACTTGACGGTGCCCTCATCGAGGATTTTCTGCATCAGGTCGAGATAAGCTCGCATTATTTCGCCTCCTTCATGGCATTACCGAACAACTGCGGACGCTTGTAGGCGGCCCAGATCATCAGGGCACCGGCGATAATCATCGGGGTGGAGAGGATCTGGCCCATGCTGATCTCCTGGAAGTAGAGACCGAGCTGGCTGTCCGGCTGGCGCACAAACTCCACCAGGAAGCGGAACAGGCCGTAGAACAGCAGGAACATGCCGGAGATGGCACCGCGCGGCGGATTCTTGCGCCAGAACAGGTTGAGGATGATGAACAGCACCACCCCTTCCAGTGCGAACTGGTAAAGCTGGGAGGGATGACGCGGCTCGGGGCCGGCCTCCGGGAAGATGATGGCCCAGGGTACATCGGTGACCCGGCCCCACAGCTCGCCGTTGAGGAAGTTGCCGATCCGGCCAACACCGAGACCGAACGGAATGAGCGGTGCCACAAAGTCGGCCACGGTGAAGAAGTGGCGCTTGGTCTTGTGGGCAAACCAGATCATCGCGGTGATCACCCCGATCAGACCACCGTGGAACGACATACCGCCGGTCCAGATCTTGAACAGGTAGGTGGGATCCGCGAGGAAGAGATCGAAGTTGTAGAACAGCACGTAACCGACACGGCCCCCGAGGATCACCCCGAGGAAACCGTAAAACAGCAGATCAGACACCTCGTTGCGGGTCCAGCCGCTGTTCGGCGCATCGGCGCGACGGCCGGCAAGCCACATGGCAAACGCGAAACCGAACAGGTACATGAGACCATACCAGCGTACCGATAGTGGTCCCAAACTGAATGCTACGGGATCAATCTGCGAGAAAACCCAATATCCATCGTGCTGCATATGCGGCCCCAGTCAAAATAAAAGCCGCATTTTCCGATCATTCGTCAGCAGGGACAAGGCATGATTATCAATCACTCTGTTTCGATTTATGACCGGCTCGCAGCAAACCGCCCAAACCATGCTCCTCCAGATAGCGGGCAAACAGGCCGCGCAGTACGTGGGGGTTGTCATGTTTGAGGCCATCGGCCATCAGTTCGGTCAACTCGCTCAGGGTGGATTGACGCAGCACGTACTTGATCCGGGCGATGTTGTGGGTGTTCATACTGAAGCGGCGATAGCCCATGGCAAGCAACAGCAGCACACCGACCGGATCACCGGCCAACTCGCCACACACCGACACCGGCTTCTGGTAGCGATGGGAGGCATCAACCAGCTGTTGCAGGGCGCGGATCACCGCAGGATGGAAGGCATCATAGATGTTGGCAACCCGGGAATTGTTGCGATCTACCGCCAGCAGGTACTGGGTCAGGTCGTTACTGCCCACCGACCAGAAGTCGATGAGCGGCGCCATCTCCGGCAAGATAAAGAGGGCTGAGGGCACCTCGATCATCACCCCTAGGCTGGGGTAGCGGATCACTGCATCGCGGCTCGCCGCCTCTTCCGACACCTCTCGCCACGCCTGATCCAGCAGACGACGGGAGGCTTTGATTTCGCTGACGCTGCTGATCATCGGCAGCATGATGGCCAGATTGTCCAGCCCTTCACTGGCCCTCAGCATCGCCTTGAGCTGCACCAGAAACAGTTCGGGGTGATCCAGGGTGATCCGGATCCCCCGCCAGCCAAGGAAGGGATTTTCCTCGACGATGGGGAAATAGGGTAACGGCTTGTCGCCGCCCACATCCAGCGTCCGCATGCAGACCGGCCGGTTGCGGTAGGTCTCCAGAATGCCGCGATAGCGGGCAGTCTGCTCCCACTCGGAGGGGAAGCTCTCCTGCAGCATAAAGGGGATCTCGGTGCGATAGAGACCGACCCCGTCCGCCAGCTGATTGAGGGAGATCTCGGTATCGGCACTGAGCCCGGCGTTGAGCAGCAGAGAGACCTTGGTGCCGTCGGCCGTCTCGGATGGCAGGTTGTCGACGCTGCGCACCAGGGTATCGAGCGCCCGCTCTTCGCTCAGCAGCTGACGATACTCGGTCAGGATCACCTGATTGGGCTCGATGAAGAGATCGCCGCTGTAGCCATCGACGACCAGCATGCGACCACCGATGTCACCAAGGGGCAGATCTACCCCCATGATGGCGGCCACCCCCATGGCGCGGGCCAGAATGGCCGCATGGGAGTTGGTTCCCCCCTTGAGCGAGACCACCCCGGTCAGATACTCGCGGGGCACTTCCGCCAGAATGGTGGCTGTCACCTCGTCGGCGACCAGCACCACCGGCTCGCCGATGGAGATATGTTCCGGTTCATTCTGCACCAGTCGGCTGATCAGCCGCTGGGCAATATCCTTCACGTCGGTGGAGCGCTCCTGCAAGTAGGGATCCTTCATCCCCTTGAACTGCTCGATCAAGCGATCACTGATGAGCTTGACCGCAGAGACCGCAGTCCAGTGCTCCTTGCTCACCTTGTTGCGAATCGGCTTGATGTAGCCGGGATCGTTCAGCAGATGGAGGTAGATATCGAAAATCGCCACCGAATCCTGGCTGTAGCTCTCGCGAAAACGCAGCGCCAGACTCTCCAAGTCGTGCCGCACCTCCTCAACCGCCAGCTCCAGCCGCGCCAGCTGGCTGGCATGGTCTTCATCCTTGCGCGGGGTAATGGACGAGAGCGCTTTGCGGGGCCGCCACACCCAGGCCTTGGCCATGGCGATGCCGCTGGCACCGGCAATACCGCGCAGCGGCTTGCTCCAGTCGGTCTTCTGCAACCACCCCTTGGCTTGCGCCTGGGCGATCCGCGCCGCCAGCTGGGCCGCCAGGGTGACCATGAAGGACTCTTCTCCCTCATCGAAGCGGCGACTCTCCTTCTGCTGCACCACCAGAATGCCGACCACCTGACGCTGGTGCATGATGGGGGCACCGAGGAAGGAGCGGAACGCCTCTTCGGCAACATCGGGCAGGAATTTGAAACTGGGGTGCGCGGGGGCATCAGCCAGGTTGATCAGCTCTTCCCGCTGACCCACCAGACCAACGATACCCTGCTCGTAGGGCAGGGTCACCTTGCCGACCGCGGACGGGGCCAAGCCGTCGGTAGCCGCCAGGCGATAGCGGCGCACCTCGGGTTCCGAGACATAGACGGAGCAGCAGTCCACTGCCATGGCGTGCCGGGTCTGGCTCACCAATGCCTGTAAGGCCTGCTCGAGGGTATTGGCCTCGGCCATGCTCTCGACGATGCGTCTCAGTTCCGTTAACAACTAATCTGTGCTCCTTAACGGGCGCGGTTGCGCCGCCCATCCTTCTTGTTGACCTGCACTGCCGGCACTGGCATCGCCAGCGGGGCAAACTCTTTCATGACCCGGCGATAAACCTCCCGCTTGAACGAGACGACCTGACGCACCGGGTACCAGAAGCTGACCCAACGCCAATCGTCAAATTCGGGATGGCCATGACAACCGAACTGGATCCGCGACTCCTTGCCCGAATTCAGCTGTAACAGGAACCATTTTTGTTTTTGGCCAATACAGACCGGTGAACTGTCCCAGCGGACAAGACGTTTGGGTAAACGGTACTTTAGCCAGTTACGACTGGTGGCCATGATGGTCACATCTTCGGGCTTGAGGCCAATCTCCTCATACAGCTCTCGATACATGGCCTGCTCTGGCGTTTCACCATCATCAACCCCCCCCTGCGGAAACTGCCAGGAGTGCTGCCCATAGCGTTTAGCCCACAACACTTGTCCTTCACGGTTACAGATCACGATACCGACATTGGGACGAAATCCGTCGCCATCAATCACGTGATCACCTTATAAAGGCTGAATCTATAAGGAGATTGTTCCACATTCACTCCGTGGCAGCAAACAAGGAGTGAATCCCCTGTTTCATGAATAACTTTCAATTTCAAACATACTTATAAACAAATCCAAGGATCCGCTACCCCAAGTTGCCCACCCAGGCTGTGCATAAAGCTGTTAGCAAACGGGTATATACAGTACTTTTAAACTGTACGCGAAAAGTGCCTCTCCGCATCACCACGCGACACAAAATATAAAAAATCATTATTTTTCATTATCTTGAGATAAAACAACTGGATCTAGATCCATGTTCCCCCAAGAGCCTGATCCATGATCCGGATTGTGAACAAGTTCAACTGCTCAAAGATCCACCGCGGCGAAATTATCCACAGGAGTGGCACAATATCTACCCCGTTTAGCCTGTAAAAATGGGGTGGCATTCACAATTTTTTGTAACATATCAGCGACTCCAACCACTTTCATCCACTTATCCAAGATTTCTGTGGATAACTGTGTGTAACATCATGCACAAACCCTTGGACAACTATTTAGAGGTCAAACCAGACCAGGATCACTACTCGATAAAATAGACAAAATCCTTTAAAATCATAATGATGAGTTAAAAGCCCCCAAATTCTCTGCATTTGATCTTATCCACTCAGGATCGGTTATAAAAACAGCGATCCTTCTCGGGATCCTCCCCTGTTAGAATATGGCGAGCAAGATGGAGCCAACTATGCCAAGCAATCCCCAATCCGAGCAGGAGTTATTGAGCCGCGCCTATGCCATGGCCGGCTTCACGCTGGCGCAGCTGGCCGCCGAGGCTGGCGTCGCTGTGCCCAAAGACCTGCGCCGTGACAAGGGGTGGGTCGGTCAGTTGATCGAGCTGCAACTGGGGGCCAGCGCCGGGAGCAAGCCGGAGCAGGACTTCCCGGAGCTGGGGATCGAACTCAAGACGATCCCCGTGGATCCTCAAGGCAAACCGCTGGAGACCACCTTCGTCTGCGTCGCCCCGCTGATCGGCGTCAGCGGCCAGCGCTGGGAGGAGTCCAACGTGCGTAACAAGCTCTCCCGGGTGCTCTGGATCCCGGTGGAAGGCAGTCGGGAGATCACGGTTGGCGAGCGGCGGGTCGGCATGCCGCTGATGTGGAGCCCGAATGAAGAGGAAGATCGGCTACTGCGTCAGGACTGGGAGGAGCTGATGGACATGATAGTGCTGGGAGAAGTGGAGCAGATCAGCGCACGCCACGGCCAGGTGATGCAACTGCGGCCCAAGGCGGCCAACAACAAGGCGCTGACTCGCGCCATCGGCCGCGATGGTCAACCCATCATGACCCTGCCACGCGGCTTCTATCTCAAGATCGACTTTACCCACAGTTTGCTGCAACGCTATTTTGCCTTGCCGACTTGATCTGCCTTATCAACATCTTTGTCATATGGTGGTATAAAAATAGACAGGAGCCATTTTTAACTCACAGACAAGGAGGCGTCATGCCACTGATCAAACAGTTTTTGAAGTCCAAGCCCGAGGTCAAGGTGACCTTTGCAGTAGAGAAAGAGGCGGCTGCAGGGGCGGAACAGGTGATGCTGATCGGCGAGTTCACCCAGTGGCAACCGGTCGAGCTGAAACGCATGAAGAGCGGCGAGTTCAAAGCCACCCTCAATCTGCCGACCGACGGCCCGGGCTACTTTGAATATTGCTACCAGCTCATCACTCCGGAAGGTGAGACCCTCTACGAGAATGACTGGGCTGCGGACGACTATGTGCCTGGCCCTTTCGGGCGTGACAACTCGGTGGTACGGGTCATCCAATAACGGCAACCAGAGAGCCAATAGACGGATACAAAAAAGGCTCGCCATTGGCGAGCCTTTTCACTACCTGTCGAGCTATTTGCCGACATACCGACACCAATTCGAATCGAATTAGTTGAGCTTCTCTTTGATACGAGCAGCTTTGCCGGACAGGTTGCGCAGGTAGTACAGTTTGGCGCGGCGAACATCACCACGACGCTTCAGTTCTACACTGTGGATCAGCGGAGAGTGAGTCTGGAATACACGCTCAACACCTTCGCCGTTGGAGATCTTGCGAACGGTGAAAGCAGAGTGCAGACCGCGGTTACGCTTGGCAATAACGATGCCTTCGAAAGCCTGCAGACGCTCTTTACCACCTTCTTTAACACGAACTTGAACACGTACAGTGTCGCCCTGGGCAAAAGCCGGGATGTCGGTACGCAGTTGCTCTTGTTCAAGCTGCTGAATAATCTTGCTCATTGTCTTTCCTTACCTAGGATAAACTGAAAACTCTACTTAACGCTGTCACGCACTTCGCGGACATACTCGGCAAGAAGTGATTCTTGCTCGTCAGTCAGAGCTAGGTTGTTAATAAGTTCCGGCCTTCTTTGCCAGGTTCGTCCGAGCGACTGCTTGAGACGCCAGCGTCGAATCACTTCGTGATTGCCGCTTGTCAGCGCCTCGGGCACCGCCAATCCATCCAACACCTCCGGCCGAGTATAGTGGGGATGATCCAGCAAGCCATCCGTAAAGGAGTCTTGCTCGGCACTGGCCTGATCACCCAAGACTCCTGGAACCAGACGCGAAACCGCATCGATCAGGGTCATGGCAGGCAACTCGCCACCACTTAACACGTAATCCCCGATAGACCACTCTTCGTCGACTTCGGTTTGTATCACGCGTTCATCGATACCTTCGTATCGACCGGCTACCAGAATCAGTTTCTGATTCGTCGCCAACTCGGTCACGCCCGCTTGAGTCAGCTTGCGTCCCTGAGGAGAGAGATAGATGACTTTCGCCCCGTCTCCCGCCGCTTGCTTGGCTGCATGAATCGCGTCACGCAGCGGCTGAACCATCATTAACATGCCGGGCCCACCACCATAAGGACGATCATCGACCGTACGGTGTTTATCGTGGGTAAACTCCCGGGGGTTCCAGCACTCAATCTGCAGCAGGCCACTCTTGACGGCCCGACCCGTTACCCCGTGCTCGGTAATGGCTCGGAACATTTCAGGGAAGAGGCTAATGACCCCAATCCACATAAGAAACCTCCGGCACCCGTGTTAGCGCGGGAAACTAGAAACCAGGATCCCAATCAACTTCGATTGTTCGAGCAGTCAGATCAATATTCTTGATCACCTGCTCTTCCAGGAACGGAATCAACCGCTCCTTTGCACCAAAGGCATCTTTTACATTGGCCTCAACCACCAACACATCGTTGGAGCCGGTTTCCATCAATTCGGTCACCTTGCCCAAGTCGTATCCCTTAGTGGTCACTACCGAGCAACCAATCAGGTCACGCCAGTAGAACTCACCTTCAGGCAACGCAGGCAACAGATCGGCGGGTACGCCAATCTCGACATTGGTCAATGCCAGGGCATCTTCGCGCACATCAATACCATCGAGTTTGCAAATCAGACCCTTGTTGTGACGTTTCCAGGATGAAACCCGGATTTCACGCCACACCCCGTTCTGATTAATCAGCCAGGGGTTGTAATCGAAAATCGCTTCGGCAACATCGGTGAAGGAGTTCACTTTAAGCCAGCCCTTGATGCCATAAACGGTACCCAGGGTGCCCAGAACTACAGGTTTTTCCACCTTAACTCCTTACCGTTGGGCTGATTAAGCAGCTTTTTTAGCGTCTTTGATCAGCTTGGCAACGCGGTCAGAAACAGCGGCACCAGTAGCAACCCAATGCTCGATACGAGCCAGGTCCAGGTTCAGCTTTTCAGCTTGACCAGCAGCAACCGGGTTGAAGAAACCAACGCGCTCGATGAAGCGACCGTCACGGGCGCAACGGCTGTCAGAAACTACTACCTGGTAGAACGGACGCTTTTTCGCGCCACCACGTTGTAAACGAATGGTTACCATATCGTCCTCATTAACATCTAATGAACAAGGCCCGCAAACACGCGGACCCTAGCTTAAAATAAGCCGCGTAATTCTACTTGGATTCGTAATAATTGCAACCAAGCCAGCCATTTTTTGCGCAGAGCGGCAATGAAAAGGGGCCTGCCACTGCAGACCCCCATCAACACGCAGGCCGGATCAGAACGGGCCGCGACCGCCACCGAAACCGGGGGGCATCATGTTCTTCATCTGGCTCATCATCTTGCGCATGCCGCCCTTGCCGGACATTTTCTTCATCATGCGCTGCATCTCGGTGAACTGCTTGAGCAGCTTGTTCACATCCTGCACCTGCATGCCGGAACCTGCTGCGATACGGCGTTTACGGGACCCCTTGATGAGATCGGGATGGGCGCGCTCCTTGGGCGTCATAGAGCTGATGATCGCCTCCATCCGCACAGTGAGCTTGTCATCCATCTGATCTTTCACGTTATCCGGCAGCCTGGACATGCCGGGCAGCTTGTCGAGCATCCCCATCATGCCGCCCATGTTGCGCATCTGGGCCAGCTGCTCGCGGAAATCTTCCAGATCGAAGCCCTTGCCGCTCTTGACCTTGCTGGCCAGCTTGGCCGCTTTCTCTTTATCGACGTTGCGCTCGACCTCTTCGATAAGAGAGAGCACATCGCCCATACCGAGGATGCGGGAGGCGAGACGATCCGGGTGGAACGGCTCCAGCGCATCGGTCTTTTCACCCATACCGATAAACTTGACCGGCTTGCCGGTGATGTGACGTACCGACAGCGCGGCACCACCACGGGCGTCGCCATCCGCCTTGGTGAGGATGACACCGGTGAGCGGCAGCGCTTCATTGAACGCCTTGGCGGTGTTGGCAGCATCCTGACCGGTCATGGCATCCACCACGAACAGGGTCTCGACCGGCTTGATGGTGGCATGCAGATCCTGGATCTCGGCCATCATCTCGCTATCAACGTGCAGACGACCGGCAGTATCGACGATCACCACGTCATAGAATTTCTTGCGCGCCTGATCGATGGCTGCGGTGGCGATATCGACCGGCTTCTGGCTGGCATCGCTTGGGAAGAAGTCGACACCGATGTCATTGGCCAAGGTTTCCAGCTGTTTGATCGCCGCCGGACGATAAACGTCAGCACTGACCACCAGCACCTTCTTCTTGCTGCGCTCTTTGAGCAGCTTGGCCAGTTTGCCAACCGTGGTTGTCTTACCGGCCCCCTGCAGACCGGCCATCAGGATGATCGCTGGCGGCTGGGCAGCCAGGTTGAGCTGTTCGTTGGCCTCCCCCATCACGGTGACCAGTTCACCGTGCACAATCTTGATGAATGCCTGGCCCGGGCTCAGGGATTTGGCCACTTCCTGCCCGACTGCGCGCTCTTTGACACGCGCCACGAAATCACGCACGACCGGCAGGGCGACATCCGCCTCGAGCAGCGCCATGCGGACTTCGCGCAGGGTTTCCTTGATATTGTCTTCGGTCAGGCGACCACGGCCACTGACATTGCGCAAGGTGCGCGAGAGTCGTTCAGTCAAATTCTCAAACATGACGGATTCCGGTTCTTGGCGTAATAAATTGGGGGCATTATAACCCAGAGCGGGCGCGAGGACGATTATTCACCGCACCGCAGCAGCAGGGACCTTCTCCCTATATATGGGCAGATCGGCCGTTGCACAACTGGCGAGCACTTCTCGTGCAAGGTATACTGCCCCTCTTACCCTCAAAAGCTTGTGCAACAACGACCTGGTTATGATCGTCATCTCTGTTCTGGCCCTGGCGTTTTATCTGCTGGCCATCATCGCCTCCCTGCATCTGTTACTGAGCGCCAAGCCGGTGGGACAGCGCTCCCTGTTTGCCTGTATCGGATTGGCCCTGATCGCCCACGCCAGCGCCCTCGGTTCAGAGGTATTGCAGAGTTACGGCCAGAACCTGAGCATGCTCAACGTTGCCTCGCTGGTCAGCCTCATCATCAGTTGCTTCATGACCTGCGTAACCCGCCGCTTCAACGGCTGGATCCTGCTGCCGGTGGTCTACAGCTTCTCGGCCCTGTTGCTGGCTGCCAGCGCCTTGATCCCTGGTCGCTACATAACCCATCTGGAGGCCCATCCCCAGCTGTTGCTGCACATCGGCCTCGCCCTGATGGCCTACTCGGTATTGATGATCGCCTGTCTGTTTGCGCTGCAGCTCGCCTGTTTGGACAAGCAGCTTAAATCGAGAAAAATCAGTAATCTGCCAACCATGCCGCCACTGATGACGGTGGAGAAACGACTGTTTCAGTTGATCTCTGCTGGGGTGCTGCTGCTGACACTCTCCATCGCCTCCGGCCTCTTCTTCCTCGAAGATATGTTCGCCCAGGGCAAGTCTCACAAGGCTGTACTCTCCATCCTGGCATGGTGTGTTTACGTGTTGCTGCTGTGGGGTCATCACACCTATGGCTGGCGCGGCCGCAAAGTCATCACGCTCAGTCTGATCGGCAGCTTCATCCTGACTCTTGCCTACTTTGGCAGCCGCTTCGTCAAAGAAGTGCTGTTGAGCTGACACCTATACTCTTTTAGCCATACCATCCAACAGGAGCCCTTTTTGGACAGCATCTCAACGAGTACATTACTGATTGTTCTCGTTATCTTGATCCTTCTTTCCGCCTTTTTCTCCAGTGCCGAAACCGGCCTGATGTCCATCAACCGCTACAAACTGCGGCATCTGGCACAGACCAAACACAAAGCCGCACGTCGCGTCGAGCAACTGCTCGCCCGCCCCGATCGCCTGCTGGGGCTGATCCTGATCGGCAACAATCTGGTCAATATTCTCGCCTCCGCCATCGCCACCATCGTCTGTATCCGGCTGTTTGGTGATCTCGGGGTCGCCATCGCCACCTTCGGGCTGACCCTGGTGGTACTGGTATTCGGTGAAGTGACCCCCAAGACCCTGGCCGCCATGTTTCCGGAGAAGATCGCCTATCCCGCCTCCTGGATCCTCAAGGGGCTGATGGTGCCGCTCTCCCCGCTGGTCTGGCTGATCAACGGCATCACCAGCGGTCTGCTCAAGATGCTGAAGATCACGCCAAACAAGGATGACTCCCTCAACACCGAGGAGCTGCGCACCATAGTCAACGAGGCGGGCAGCCTGATCCCCCAGCGCCATCAGGAGATGCTGCTGAGCATCCTGGATCTCGACAAGATGCTGGTCGAGGACATCATGGTGCCCCGCAGCGATATCTACGCCATCGATATCAATGACGACTGGAAGAGCATCCAGCGCCAGCTGGCTCACTGTGCCCACACCAAGATCCTGCTCTATCGCGACAGCATCGATGACGTGGTGGGCTTTCTCCACGCCCGCGACGCTCTGCGGTTGATGGCCCGGGATCAGTTCAACAAGTCGAGCCTGCTGCGGGAAGTGGACGAGATCTACTTCATTCCGGAAGGTACGCCGCTCAACGTGCAGCTGGCCAAATTCCAGCGCAACAAGGAGCGAATTGGCCTGATCGTCGACGAATATGGCGACATTCAGGGGCTGATCACCCTGGACGACATTCTGGAAGAGATAGTGGGCGACTTCACCACCTCCATGACGCCGACCCCGAGCGACGAGATCCATCCCCAGCCGGACGGTTCGTTTCTGGTGGAGGGGTCAGCCAGCATTCGCGAGCTGAACAAGGAGATGAACTGGCATCTGCCCATCGACGGGCCGCGCACCCTCAACGGCCTGATCCTCGAATATCTGGAGGAGATCCCCCAGCCCAATATCGGGATCCGGCTGGCGGGCTACCCCATCGAGATCCTCGAAGTAGAGAACAACATGGTCAAAATGGCGCGGATCATGCCGGCTTCCTACCGAGCTGCTACGGCACCGCAGAATTGAAAAAGGGCTGCCAGTGGCAGCCCTTTTTCATTGCAGCTCTTTACTGTTCATCTTCGTCATCCGGCTCCAGCACCAGCACCAGCGTCGGGATCAACTCGCCAAACACCCTCTGCAGCTCGTCGCGATTGGCCAGCAAGTCCTGCAGGGTGTAGCTGTCCATTACCGCCAGAAACGCATCCATCGCCTCTTTCAGCGCATTCTTGAGCAGACAGACAGAGACGATGTGACAGGCGGGCGAGCCGCAATCAATCCCGTCCAGATTCCCTTCCAGCGCCCGGATCACCTGCCCGATGTTGATGGTGGCGGGATCGCATGCCATGCGGATCCCCCCATTCTTGCCACGCTGGGATTGCAGATAACCCAGCTTCACCAGCTGATTGACCACCTTCACCATGTGGTTGCGGGAAACGCCATACAGGGCCGATACCTTGGCAACGCTCGACAACTCCCCTTCCGGCAGGGTGGCAAGATAGAGCAGGGCTCTCAATCCGAAATCTGTATAACTGGTTAGTCTCATAAAACCTGATTAGCGCGATGCGAAAAGTGGAGTATTGATTCAAATCAAATAAACATCTAGGATGCCACTTATTAAATGACATTTTATATGTTCAATTAGAACGAGGCCCCTATGCTAGATCAAACCACCGTTGCCGTCATCAAAAGCACTATACCGCTGCTCGAATCGGCAGGCCCTGCCCTCACCCAGCACTTCTACCAGCGGATGTTCAGCCATAACCCGGAGCTGAAAGATATCTTCAACCTGGCCCACCAACGCAGTGGCGGCCAGCCGCTGGCCCTGTTCAATGCAGTCGCCGCGTATGCAAAGAATATCGACAATCTGGGGGCACTCGCCGGTGCGGTCGAGCGGATTGCGCACAAACATACCGGATTCCTGATCCAGCCGGAACAATATCACATTGTAGGTAGTCATCTCTTGGCCACGCTCAAAGAATTGGGCGGAAGTGCGGTCACCGACGAGGTGCTGGAGGCATGGGGCAAGGCGTATGGCGTGCTGGCCGACATCTTCATCGGCCGCGAGCGGGAGATCTATCAGGAGAAGGCCAATCAGGATGGCGGCTGGCAAGGTACCCGCACCTTCATCATCAAGGAGAAGCGAGCCGAGAGCGACCTCATCACCTCCTTCCTGCTGGCGCCGGAAGATGGCAAGCCGGTACTGACCTTCAAACCGGGCCAATACCTCAGCATCAAGCTGGTTCACCCCGAGCTGGAATATCAGGAAATCCGCCAATACTCCCTCTCCGATGCCTCCAACGGGCAGGATTACCGCATCAGCGTCAAGCGTGAGCCGCAGGGTCAGGTCTCCAACCTGCTGCACGATCACCTGCAGGCGGGTGACAAGATCGAGGTGATGCCCCCTACCGGCGATTTCTACCTGAAAGCCGACAGCCAGACCCCGGTCGTACTGCTCTCCGCCGGTGTCGGCGTGACGCCGATGATGAGCATGCTCAACCAGCTGCTGGCGAACGGCCATCAGGCTGATGTCACCTGGCTGCACGCCTGCGAACAGGCCGCTGTACACGCCTTCCGGGAGGATATTCAGCAAAAATCCCGCCAGCATCCCAACTTGCTGAGCCGGATCTGGTATAGGGAGCCGGAGGCCAGTGATGTGCAGGGTCAAGATTACGATCTGGCCGGCACCATGGATCTGACTGCCGTGAAGGAGCGCATCACGCCTGAGGCCCACTACTACTTCTGTGGCCCTGTCGGCTTCATGCAGGAGATCAAGCGGCAGCTGCTGGCGGCTGGGGTGCCAGCGGGGCAGCTCCATTACGAAGTTTTTGGCCCCCACCAAGATCTCTAAGGCGCAGGCAGCCATATAACAGAGGGAGGTTCCGGCCTGTCATGGCACGGCGGCTGGAACCGGACCCACAGGTGCAGATCTGTGGGTCATTTTTTTGGATCAGTGCATCGCCTTGGCTCGGGCCACCACGTTGGCCGGCATCCGGTTGCCAAGACGGTTGAGCAGACTCGCCGCCTTCTGGTGCAGCGCCTTGTCACCGATGACGGAACCATGGAGCCAGCGATAGGCGTCCTCATAATCAAGCGGACTGCCCATCCCCTGCAGCAGCATCTCGACCCACTCGATGCGGGCCCGCAAAAAACCGAGGCTGGCCGCCTCGCGCATCAGGGTCTCGGCTCGCACCAAATCCTTCTGCACCAAAGTTCCTTTCCAGTAGTAGCGACCCAGCTGCTCCAGCGCCGGCGCCAACCCCTGATTGGCCGCCTCCCACATATATTGCACCCCGAGCTCGGCATTGGATTTGGTACAGACACCCCACGCCAGCATATCCCCCCAGAGGAATTGATAGGCCGGGATCTTCATCACCGAGGCGCGTGCTTCGATATCCTGAGTCAGCTGACAGCGATCCTGCTTCACCTGAGTGAGGTGGCGCCCCTGCTCAATCCAGTTGAGCAGCTCGTCCTGACGATAGAGCGGCACCGCCTGCAACTCGCCAGCGGCCAGAGGTGCGGGAGGCGCCACCACAGCAGCAGGTTCCACCGGTTTTGGCAGCGGCGCGGCCCCCTCGCCACTGCTGGCAACGGGGGTGACCGGCTCGGCCGGGAGCAAGACGGGGACTGCCTCAGAGGGCGCTGGCGTAGCAGCAGAGACAGGGGCCGTTGCCACCGCAGCACTGCTTGCGGTCGGTGCCGATGCACTTGCTGCAGGCACATCGCTCGATACGGCAGCCGATACCGCCTCGGCACCATAGAGGGGCGCGGTGAATGTACCGACAAGAATGAGAAGGGTAAGGGGTTTCATCATAAGGATCTCCTGCTGCACTCTGTTATCGGCACCAAGCCCCATCCCCTTAGCCTGCCGGGCGGATCTCATCAATACAAAAGGGAGCCGAAGCTCCCTTGTTGGCACGGTTGACCCGCTTACTTGACGAAATCGACACCCAGCTGGATATCGGCTTTCAGGGTAGCCAGCATGCCTTCCATCGCTTCCTGCTCGAAGGCGCTCAGCTTGCCGTAATCCAGTACGGTTTCGACGCCATTCTTGCCCAGCAGTACCGGCTGCGCGAAGAAGGTGGCGTGCTCGCCGTTGCCTTCCACGTAGGCGCACTCGACAACGTTGGCTTCGCCCTGCAGACCCTTGATGAGGGAGAGACCAAAACGGCAAGCCGCCTGACCCATGGAGAGGGTAGCGGAACCGCCACCGGCCTTGGCTTCAACCACTTCGGTACCGGCATTCTGGATGCGCTTGGTCATGGCAGCCACTTCTTCAGCAGTGAAGGAGGCGCCTTCAATCTGGGAGAGCAGCGGCAGAATAGTCACGCCACTGTGGCCACCGATCACGTTGACGCGAACCTTGTCCACGTTCAGTCCTTTGGCGGCGGCAACGAAGGTCTCGGCGCGGATCACGTCCAGGGTGGTGACACCGAACAGACGACGCTTGTCATAGACACCGGCTTTCTTCAGCACTTCGGCGGCGATAGCCACAGTGGTGTTGACCGGGTTGGTGATGATGCCGATCAGTGCTTTCGGGCAAGTGGCCGCGCACTTCTCGACCAGATTCTTGACGATACCGGCGTTGATGTTGAACAGGTCGGAGCGATCCATCCCCGGCTTGCGTGCCACACCGGCGGAGATCAGCACCACATCGGCCCCAACCAGCGCAGGAGTCGGATCTTCACCGCAGAAGCCCTTGATGGCGACGTCGGTAGGAATATGACTGAGGTCAACGGCCACACCCGGAGTAACCGGGGCGATGTCATACAGGCTCAGCTCGGAGCCGGCCGGCAGACGGTTTTTCAACAGCAGAGCGAGGGCTTGACCGATGCCACCAGCGGCACCCAGAACGGCAACTTTCATGATCAACTCCATGTTTAAGCGTAGGTTTAAGGTTGTTTGTTGTTGTGCGCCCAACCTTAATGGATCCCCCCATAAAAAACAATCTGATAACAGTTGCAGTCACGGGTTCTGTGAGCCACGAAACATGCGGGAGCAAAAATTGGAGGAAAATACAAAAAGTTGGAGGAGAAGCACAGTTTTTCTGCACTTCTCCTTACCATAAAGAGGTAGATCTGAGGATCTCAGGATTGGAATGCCAGCGCCCGTTTTTCACACCAGCGAAAACCAATTGTTAACAATCCGTTCATCGCCAGATAAAGCCCGCCAGCCACCCCGAACACCGCCAGGGTATCGTAGGTCTGGGCGTTCAACCCCTGCGCCAGCCCCATGATGTCCATGATGGTGATGGTACTGGCGAGGGAGCTCCCCTTGAGCACCAGGATCACCTCATTGGAGTAGGCAGGCACCAGATGACGGGCGGCATGGCGCACCTTCATCCACAAGGTCTGGCGGCCGTTAAAGCCAAGCGCACGACACGCCTCTACTTCACCGGCCGGGATGGCATCAAGCGCCCCCTTGAACAACCGGGTGGAGTAGGCCGCGGTGTTGAGACCCAGCGCCAGCACGGCGCAGAACCAGGGCTGCTTGAGCAGCGGCCAGAGCGGGCTGGCTTTCAGCCACTCGAACTGGCCCGGCCCGTAGTAAATCAGGAAGATCTGAATGAGCAGCGGCGTACCGGTAAAGAGCAGCACCCACAGTTGCACCAGTTGGGTCGCCACCGGCAGGCGCAGCTCCAGCACCCAGGTCATCAGGGCTGCCAACACAATCCCCAGCAGCAGGCTGAACAGGGTCAGCTCCAGCGTGGTGACAAGACCGCCCAGCAACGTAACGAGATACTCTTGCATCAGTTAGCCTCCGTAGCGGCGGGTGTAGCGGGCAGCCAGCCCGAGGCCATATTCACTCACCAGACTGATGGCCAGATAGATGAGGGCGGCGGCGGCATACCAGGTGAAAGGCTCATAGGTACTGGCCGAGGCCATCTGGGCCTGACGCATCATCTCGTTGACCCCGATAAGCGACACCAGCGCGGTATCTTTCAGCAACACCAGCCACTGGTTGCCGAGGCCCGGCAGGGCATGGCGCCACGCCTGCGGCAACACGATGCGAAAGAAGATGTGGCTCTTGCTCAACCCCAGCGCCAGCGCCGCCAGCCGTTGACCTGAAGGCACCGCATTGAGCGCCGCCCGCAGGGTCTGGGTCGCATAGCTGGCGAACAGCAGGGAGAGCGCCAGCACGCCACAGGCGAACGGACTGAACTCCACATACTCGCCAGTGATGAGGAACAGCACCTGGGTCGAGCCGAAGTAGATGAACAGCACCACCAGCAACTCGGGCAGGCCACGGATCAGCGTGGTCAGGGTGGCCACCGGCCACACCAGCACACGCTTCTTGCTGAGCTCGGCGGCACTGAACGCCAGTGCCAATACCATGCCCCCGACCAGTGATGCCAAGGCCAGCCCGAGGGTCATCCAGGCTGCATCCAACAACAGGCTCAACATGGCTTACTGCGCGAAGTATTTGTCGAAGATTTTCTGATAGGTGCCGTTGGCCTTGATCTCGGCCAGCCCCTTGTTCAGCTGGGTCAGCAGCTCCTGATTGCCCTTGGCGACCGCGATGCCAAAGCCGGTACCGAAGTACTTGGCATCCGTCACCGGCGCACCCACCACCGCATACTCCTTGTGCTGCTTCAGCCAGTCGGCAGCAACGGCAGTATCGGCAAAGACACCGTCGGTACGGCCATTCATCATGTCGAGGAAGGCGCTCTGGTAGCTGGCGTACGGCACGGTCAGCAGACCCTTGCTCACCCAGTTATCCACCAGATAGGACTGGTGAGAGGTGCCGTTCTGCACGCCGACTGTCTTGTCGACCATCTCTTCCGGCCCCTTGAAGGCCCCTTTCTTGGCGACGAATACTGCCGAGTTCTCGTAATAGATGTCGGAGAAATCGACCTGAGCGGAGCGCTCCGGGGTCACGTCCATGGCGGCGATGGCGGCATCGTAGCGACGGAATTTGAGGCTGGGGATCAGGCTGTCAAAGGCCTGGTTGTGGAAGCTGCACTCCAGCTTGGCCTGCTCGCAGATGGCGCGCGCCAGATCGATGTCAAAACCCTGAAACTCGTTCTTGTCATCCAGATATTCGAACGGTGCGTAGGTGGCTTCGGTGGCGAACTTGATCTCTTTGGCCATGACGGAGGTACTCAACAGACCCATGGCAGCAACCAACAACAGACTCTTTTTCATGACAGCTTCCTTATCGATTCAATATCAATGCATCAAGAATTCGGCAAACCGGCTGGTTTGCGGGGATTGGAAAATGGCAGCGGTGCCGGATTCGATGATCCGCCCCTTCTCCAGATAAATCACCTGGCTGGCTACCTTGCGGGCAAAGTCGACCTCGTGGGTCACCACCACCTGGGTAATGCCGGTCTGGCTCAGGTTACGGATGATCTCGGCCACCTCCTTGGTGATCTCGGGATCGAGGGCGGCGGTCGGCTCGTCAAACAGCAGCACTTCCGGGTCCATCATCAGGGTACGGGCAATGGCCACCCGCTGCTGCTGACCGCCAGAGAGACGGGCAGGCCAGGCATCGCGCTTGTCGGCCAGTTGCAGCTGGGCCAGCAGGTAGGCCCCCTTCTCGATGGCGGCCTCCTTGCTCATGCCGAGCACCTTGACCGGCGCTTCAATCAGATTCTCCATCACAGTGAGATGTGGCCAGAGATTGTACTGCTGGAACACCATGCCCACCTTGCGACGCAGCAGTTGGGACTGGCGGTTGAATTCGGCAGCAGAGAGGGAGTTCGGGAAAGAAAATTCACTTTCGCCAATCCGCAGAACACCCGCATCCGGGGTATCCAGCAGGTTCATCATCCGTAGCAGGGAACTCTTGCCAGCACCGCTCGGGCCCAGCAACACCAAGGTTTCACCGGGAGATGTCCGAAAGCTGACCTGTTGCAGAACCGGCACCTTGTGCCAGGACTTCTCGATACCTATTAATTCAATACCCATACAGCCCAATTGAATAAGTTTTCAAAATTTCATCCCGATTCTATCCCTAATAAAGGTTGATGCAAGCCATTTTTGAATCAATATGCAGAACAAGCGCCGCTTCCTTGCAAAAAACGGCATATGAATGCAAAATGGCCCCGCTGTTCGTATCTGCCGCCTGTATCGCACAGGCCGCCACACCTCCTCATTCGTGAGACCAAGATGAAACACAACGACAAGCAAGAAAAACTGGCCAAGGCCTTTAAAGCCTTGCTGAAAGAAGAGCGCTTTGGCTCCCAGGCAGAAATCGTCACCGCCCTGCAAGAGCTGGGCTTCGAGAACATCAACCAGTCCAAGGTATCGCGCATGCTGAGCCGCTTCGGCGCCGTTCGCACTCGCAATGCCAAGATGGAGATGGTCTACTGCCTGCCGGTGGAACTGGGCGTGCCCACTACCTCCAGCCCGCTCAAGAATCTGGTACTGGACGTCGATCACAACGGCGCACTGGTGGTGATCCACACCAGCCCGGGCGCAGCCCAGCTGATCGCCCGTCTGCTCGACTCCCTCGGCAAGGCAGAGGGGATCCTCGGCACCATCGCCGGTGATGACACTATCTTCATCACCCCGACCAGCGACACCGATATCGAAGAGCTCTACCTCTCCGCCCTCGAGTTGTTCGAACAGACGCCGTAATGGCCGCTACCGCGTCATAGCGGTCACGCCAGAACGAAAAATCCCGGCCAAGGCCGGGATTTTTGTTTTCTGCAGATTCGTCAGGCGGGCTTATTTACCCTGCGCCATCAAAAAACTTTCAGATGGGGCGAAGAAAGCCGCGCCGGTCACCGCCTTGGTGAAACGCAGCAGGTGGTCGAAGTGGCTGCCCTCCCCCTTGTACATGCTGGCCAGCATGGCGTTGAAGTGCTGCGGAGTGCGGCAGCAGGAGATGAAGTAGAGTCCCTGCTCGGTCATGGTGCCCCAGGGCATGCTCTGGCGCAGGATCTCCATGGACTCCCCTTTCGGGGTCTTGAGGTTGACCCGCTTGATGTGGGCGGTCAGCGGTTTGGCGGCAGACTCATACTCGATGTTGTCGGGCTTGGTGCGACCGATAATGTCTTCCTGCTCTTTTTGCGCCAGCTTCTCCCAGTCACTCATGGCGTGGACCCAGCGCTGGACATGAATGTAGGAGCCACCGGCAAACTCGCCATCGGCCACCAGCGCCACTTCGGCACGGTGCTCATCCTGCGGGTTCTCGGTGCCATCGACGAAACCGGTCAGGTCACGGCAATCCAGATTGCGGAAACCGCGCACCTCTTCGGCCAGCTCGACCACTCCAGCAAGCAGCGCCATCACACGGTGACCGGCGTGGTGCAGCACATCCACCCGATCGGCGCGCAGCTGAATAAAGAGATCAAACGGGGTGTTGGGGGCTTCCTGACCGTTGGCGGATTGCGCCATAAAGCTGCGGAACTGGGGCGGACGGGCGGCAGGGTAGAGACCATCCCAGGCATCGGCGCCAACGGCAACCAGACCGCTGAAACCGGCATCGGGGAAATCGGCGGCGACCGCCTGCCACAGGGCGGGCAGTTTGGCCAGACGGCCGACCAGTTCGGCGGCATCGCCGGTACGATTGAACATCAGATAGAGGGCGTGCAGATTCGGCTCTGCGCAGATCCCGGCTTGGGCTTTCATATATCTCTCCCCTGAGTAGGCGTTAGCGTTACGGGCTATTTGCGTTGCGCGATTATAAACCAGAGTGGATCCAGTTCTTTGATTTCACGACGATATCACGCGTTCAGGGCAAAGGGTCAAACAACACCAACCCATGGGGGGCAACCTTGATCCGTGCCCGCATCCCATCAAGGGGTTCGCCAATGCTCGCCTCCAGCTGCAGATCTCCACACTCGAACAGCACCCGGCAGTGGTGGCCGAGGAACTGCTGCTCCACCACCTTGAGCTCGCCATCTGCGGCGCTCTCCAGCAGCAGCTGCTGGGGTCTGAGCATCAGCTGCAACTGCTCGCCCACCGCCCGGCCATGAGGCTCGCTGCCACAAATGACCCCGAGCGCCGTCTGCACGCAGTGGCTGTCGACCACCTCGGCAGCCAGATAGTTGACCCCACCGAGAAACTCCGCCACGAAGCGGTTTTGCGGGCGGCGATAGAGCTGCTCAGGCTGGCCCACCTGCTCGATGTGGCCAGCGCGAAACAGCGCCAGCCGATCGGCGAAGGCGAACGCCTCCTCCTTGCTGTGGCTGACGAAGATGGCGCCGATCCCCTGCTGCTTGAGCAAGGCGCGGATCTCGAGGATCAGCTTCATCCGTACCTGGGTATCGATGTTGGAGAAGGGCTCATCCAGCAGCATCAACCGCGGCTTGCACACTAGCGCCCGGGCGATGGCCACCCGCTGCTGCTGACCACCGGAGAGCTGGTGCGGATAGCGATCCCCCAGCCCCTGCAGATTGACCAGCGCCAGCGCCTCGTCCACCTGCTGCTGGCGGGCGCGGCGATCGAGTTTGGTCAGACCAAAACCGACGTTGTCTGCCACCGTCAGGTGGGGGAAGAGGGCGTAATCCTGAAAGATCATCCCGATATTGCGCGCCTCGGGCGGCACGCTGGCACCCGGCCCGTCGAGCAGGGTATCGCCGAGGCGGATCGACCCCTCTGCCAGCGGCAGCAGGCCGGCGATGGCCTTGAGCAGCGTGGTTTTGCCGCAACCACTGGCCCCCAGCAGGCAGACGATCTCGTTGTCTGCCACCGTCAGGGACAATTGTTCCAGCACATTGCGGCCGTTGTAACGGCAGCTGACATTTTCAACCTGCAAACAGGACAAGGCTGACTTCCTCTCGTTTCTGGCGGCGCACTGCCTTTCGGTTCAGCACACCGCATGCAATTTCATTGGTCGACGTGGCGACTCAGTGGCCCGGAGTGTCCAGATTGCGGTTGACCCAGATCAGCGGCAACAGCCCCACCAGCACGATGACGATGGCCCCCAGCGCGCCGCGCTCCAGCATCTCGTCCGAGACGAACTGGTAGACGTGGGTCGCCAGGGTATCGAAGTTGAACGGCCGCAGCAGCAGGGCGGCGGGCAGCTCCTTCATGGATTCGATGAACACCAGCATGGCACCAGCAAACAGACCGCGGCGCACCAGCGGCAGATGAACCCGCCGCAGCATGGCCCCATCCCCCTGCCCCAGAGAGCGGGCAGCCATATCGAGGCTGGGGGAGATCTTTCCCATGCTGCTCTCCACCGAGCCGATGGCGATGGCCACGAAGCGTACCAGATAGCCGAACACGATCGCGGTGATGGTGCCGGTCAGCAGTAGCCCCGGCCCCTGACACCCTAACCACTCGGCGAGATCATTGATGGCAAAATCGAGGGCGGTGAGCGGCACCAGCACCCCGATGGCGAGCACGGTGCCCGGCATGGCGTAACCCATGGCGGCGATGCGCAGCGGCAGCAGGCTCTTGATCCCGCCATCGAGGCGGCGGAAGAAGCCGAGCAGCAGGGCAATCCCCATCGCCAGCAGGGCGGTCAACGCCGAGATAAGCAGACTGTTGCCGGCGAAGCGGACAAACTCCGGCGTCCACGACAACTCGAAGTAGCGCACCCCGTAATCGAGCAGGATGACAAACGGCAGGCCGAAACCGGCCAGCACCAGCCCCCAGCACCAGAGACCGGCCAGCCAACGACTCATCCCCTTGAGCGGATAGCTCAGCGGCTGCTCATGGCCCATGGACTTCTGGAACACCTGCTGCCGACTGCGCGAGCGGCGCTCCAGCGCGATCAGCAGCACCACCGCCAGCAGCATCAGGCAGGAGAGTTTGGCCGCAGTGGCCAGACTACCGTAGCCGAGCCAAGTGTCGTAGACCGCCGTGGTCAGGGTGTTGATGGCAAAGAAGTGGACAGTGGCAAAATCGGCCAACGTCTCCATGGCCACCAGCGACACCGCCACCATGATGGCCGGGCGCACCAGCGGCAGACTGAGGCGACGAAAGCTCTGCCACGGGGTGCAGCCGAGCAGGCGGCTGGAGTGAATGAGGCTGACCGACTGCTCCAGAAAGGAGGCGCGGGTCAGCAGATAGACGTAGGGGAATAGCACCAGTGCCAGCACCCAGGCGGCGCCGCCAAGGGAGCGAATGGCCGGAAACCAGTAATCGGCCGGACTGTTCCAGCCAAAGAGGGCGCGCAACCCGGCCTGCAGCGGGCCCGAATAGTCGAGCAGATCGGTATAGACGTAGGCGACGATATAGGAGGGCATCGCCATCGGCAGCATCAAGGCCCACTGCAGGGCACGCCGCCCCGGCACCTGACACATGGCCACCAGCCAGGCGGTTGGCACACCAAACAGCAGGCTGAGCAGCACCACGCCAACCACCAGCCCAAGGGTATTGGCCAGATAGTCGAGCAGCACGGTATCGGTGAGGTGGCGAAACAGCTCCCCCTCAGCCGAAAAGGCAGAGAAAAGCAGGGCTATAACCGGTAAACCCAGCAGCAGGGCGGTGGCCCAGCTGCCGGTAATCCATCCAAAATTTTTCATGAGACCACAGAGGTTGATGGGGCCATTGGCCCCATCTGAATTACAAGTCGAACTTCACTTCATCCAGCAACTGCAAGGCGTCCTTGCGGTGCTTGGCGTAATCGCTGACCGGTAGCGCGTCAGACTTGAAACTGCCCCAGGACTTGACCATGGCGGAAGGCTCGACTCCGGCCTTGACCGGATATTCGGCATTCACGTCCGCATACATGTGCTGGGCGGTGTCGCCAGCCAGAAACTCCATCAGCTTCTGGGCCTCGGCCTTGTTCTTGACATACTTGGTCATGGCCACGCCACTCACGTTGACATGGGCACCGCGGTCGACCTGATTCGGGAAGTTGATATAGACCGCATCCGCCCAGGATTTTTGCGCCGGATCTTTCAACATGGCGCCCAGATAGTAGCTGTTGCCGAGCGACACGTCACAGATACCATCCTTGATCGCCTTGACCTGATCCCGGTCATTGCCCTGCGGCTTGCGCGCCAGGTTGGCCTTGACCCCTTCCAACCAGGTTTTGGTCTCGGCCATGCCGTGATGGGCAATCATGGAGGAGACCAGCGCCACATTGTACTCATGCTTGCCGCTGCGGGTGCAGATTTTCCCTTTGAATTCCGGCTTGGCCAGATCTTCGTAGCTGATGGTATCGAGCTTGCCGAGGCGATCCTTGCTGGAGTAGATGGCACGCACCCGGGTGGTCAGGGCGAACCAGCGGTTCTCCGGATCGCGATAGCTGGCGGGGATGTTCTCCTGCAGGATCTTGCTATCCACCGGCTGTACCAGCCCCTTGTCCACCAGATCGGTCAGACGGCTGATATCGACGGTCAGCATCAAGTCGGCCGGAGAGAGCTTGCCTTCCCGCTCCAGACGCTCGTTCAATCCCTCTTTGGCGAACACCACGTTCACCTTGATGCCAGATTCCTTCTCGAACTGCTGGATGATGGGCTTGATCAGCTCATCCTGCCGGTTGGAGTAGACATTCACTTCCCCGGCCGCCAATGCCGACTGAGCTGCCAACGCAGAGAAAGCCAGTGCCAACATCTTCATTTTCATCATCCATTCCTTGATTAGCTATACAGAGTGATAACGATTTCCGTTTGCATTCTGCATACATCTTATAAGCGGATCAAGAAAGCTCGCCGTCGCCACATCACATATTTAATCGCCCATAAATGAAAAGGGCCGGATGGAATCCCATTCGGCCTCTTCTGAGCAAAACGTTATGTTGATCAGGCTTCAATAAGCGCTCACTCCATCGGGATTCCCCGAGATCGGGAGGTCAACAGATCTGTACGTCACGGATGCGGTTCATCACAGCGCCTCGTCGTCACTCTCGCCGGTGCGGATGCGCACCGCTTGCAGCAAGTCGTAGACAAAAATCTTGCCGTCGCCGATCTTGCCGGTATAGGCCGCCTTGCAGATCGCCTCGATCACCCCTTCCACGTTATCATCCGCGGTAGCAATCTCCAGCTTCACCTTGGGCAGGAAGTCGACCTGATACTCGGCTCCCCGGTATAATTCGGTGTGTCCCTTCTGGCGGCCAAATCCCTTGACCTCGGACACGGTCAGCCCTTCCACCCCCAGGTTGGCAATAGCCTCGCGGACATCGTCCAACTTGAACGGTTTGATAATCGCACTAATCAGCTTCATCTGGTTGCTCCCAATCCATGGTGTGTCATGAATCGGGTTTCAATTCTTATGCCAAGTATTTTTATTGTTATATTTCATATAGATAGAGTTTAACGCCGGCGCCATTCGCCAGGCACATCCCCATAACCGGCCAGCACGCCCCATAATGAGGCACCATGCTGCAGCGGTCAGCGGGTATGCACCAAACAAGAGCAAAACAGCATGTTAGTTATCTCCAACAGCGTCACGATTCCCTGGCATGAGCTGCAATTTCAGACCATGCGGGCACAGGGCAACGGTGGACAGCACGTCAACAAGACCGACTCCGCCGTCTGGCTGCGCTTCGATTACCGTAACTCCCCAAGCCTCACCCCGCTCTACAAGGAGGGTCTCGACAAGCTGAGCGACAGCCGGGTACACGATGGCTTTGTCCTGATCCGGGTCGAGAGCCATCGCAGCCAGGACATGAACCGCAAGGAGGCGATGAGCCGTCTGGTGGAGTTGCTGAAAAAAGCAGCCTGGCGCCCCAAGGCTCGCCATGCCACCAAGCCGACCCGCAGCTCCCAGCGCAAACGGGTCGATGCCAAAAAGCGCAAGGGGGATATCAAGTCCGCCCGCGGCAAGCCAGTTCTGGACTGAGCCTCCCCGCCCCCAAAGGATGTCAGCCGATGAGATACAGTTTTTGCGACAGCGCCCGCGGCCCCCTGCTGGTCGCCATCGATCAGGATGGCCTGCGCCACGTGGAGTTCATGCACGGGGAGCGACCAGTCATGCCGCAAACTGACTGGCAACGGGATGACAAGGCGCTGGCCCCCTATCTTGCCCAGTTCACCGCCTATTTCGCCGGAAAGTTGCAGCAGTTCGATCTGCCCATGGCAGCGAAGGGCACTCCGTTTCAGCAAACGGTATGGAACGCTTTGTGCGATATCCCCTATGGCGAGACCGTGAGCTATCTCGAGATTGCCCAGGCGATAGGCAATCCCAAGGCGGTGCGGGCGGTAGGCGCTGCCAACGGCCGCAATCCGCTGAGCATCATAGTACCCTGCCATCGGGTGATCGGACGCAGCGGCGAGCTGACCGGCTATGCTGGCGGCATTCCCATCAAGCGCTGGTTGCTGGCACTGGAACAGGCAGGCACAACATTCGAGCTGGCCCCATGACACGATGACCGTCCCGGAAAGGAACGGGACAATATCGTGGCCAAAATGAAAAGGCTTTCAGCCAGTAGCCACGCTTTGCTGACAAGATGAACAGAAAATGAAGAATCGCCTCAGAACTACTTCAGATTGAGCTTGGCATGATGGCTCCATACTTGAATGGCACGGCTCATTCGCTGATTCAAGTAGCACCCATGTGACGCTTCCAATCTGTCTTTTTCCCCGCGCCTCCTCTGAGGCGCTTTTTTTGTGCCAACACAACAGGCCACCACCCGACTTGAGTGGCCTGAGCGCCACAAAATCTGCACCTGCCCAAAAACCAAGAGGCGAAGGATCATCCTTCGCCTCTGACGTAACAGCGGGCTACTCGCTCTGGGGCAGGAACTGCAGTTCAGGCGCCGAGGAGGTCAGCACATCGGCGCAATAATCCCAGGTCGAGATGCGATAGTGCTGCAGATCTTCATCCAGATGCAGGCCGTCCGACTCCTGATGGAACCAGCTGGCAAAACGGGATGGGGTGATGAGCTGGATCTGCTCTTCGATAGCGTGACTATCCTTCCCCTCGGCCAGATCGCAATCTTCGATGACCCGCAGGGCGTAGATATGGCGAAAATAGACCCGGCAGAGGATTTGCGGGGGCAGATCGATGCTGCGTGCCCGCCCCAGCATGATGGTCAGAGAGTCGCTCCAGAGATCCTGATGCAGCTCGGCAACGACCAGCCCAGGCGGGAGCTGGCGGGACGGAGCCCAAGGTACGGCAACCTGCCGAATGGCATTTTTCTGTTCCATATTCACCTCACGACGACTCGCTCCCTGTCTTGAGTCTATCTGAACCACATAGTCCCGGCGAAGGCAATCGATGGACAATAAAAACGGCAATAAAAAAGCCGACGTATCAAACGTCGGCGAATAAAAAGTGCTTACAACAGAGGATTCATATATTCAGACCCGCGGGTCGAAAGATTGGTTCCCTCTTTTTGTAATTAATTTTCGGCGCGTTTAAACATCAGGGTATTGGCGTCCGACTCTTCCGGCACAAAGTAGTAGCCCTCGGCGTTGAAACCGGTCAGCTGCTCCACCTCGGTCAGACGGTGCTTGATGATGTGGCGAGCCATCATGCCGCGCGCCTTCTTGGCGTAGAAGCTGATGATCTTGAACTGGCCGTTCTTCTCATCCTTGAACACCGGTGTGACAATCCGCCCTTTCAGGCTCTTGGGGCGTACCGACTTGAAATACTCGTCGGAGGCCAGATTGATCAACACTTCATCCCCCTGCGCTGCCAGCGCGTCGTTGAGATGGTGAGTGATCACCTCCCCCCAGAACTGGTAGAGATCCTTACCGCGGCTATTGTCGAGCCGGGTCCCCATCTCCAGCCGGTAGGGCATCATCAGGTCGAGGGGACGCAACACGCCATAGAGGCCGGAGAGCATCCGCAGGTGTGCCTGAGCGAAGTCAAAATCGGCCTCGCTGAAATCCTCTACCGCCAAACCGGTGTAGACATCCCCCTTGAAGGTCAGCAGCGCCTGACGGGCGTTGGCAGGGGTGAAATCTGGCTGCCACTCGGCAAAACGGGCAGCATTGAGACCGGCCAGCTTGTCGCTGATCTTCATCAGAGTGGCGATCTGGTCAGGGCTCAGTTGGCGGGCCCGGCTAATCAGTTCGGCGGAGTGATCCAGCAGCTCGGGTTGGGTGAAACGGGGTGTCACCAGCGGTGACTCGTAATCCAGCGTCTTGGCCGGGGAAACCACAATCAGCATAACGTTCCTTTATGGCGAGGGGCCGAACGGCAGAGCGGCCCCATGATTCATTCATCCAGCGTCACATTGTCCAGCGTGCCGGTGCCGAGCCGCTCGCGACCGGAGAGCTTGATCAGCAGTCGCAGGTCGTTGGCCGAGTCAGCGTGGGCAAGAGCCTCACTGTAGCCAATCTGGCCGGCGCAGAACAGGCTGAAGAGCGCCTGATCGAAGGTCTGCATACCCAGCTCGGTGGATTTGGTCATCACCTCCTTGAGGCGATGCATCTCTCCCTTGCGGATAATGTCGGTGATGAGCGGGGTATTGAGCAGGATCTCGAACGCAGCGCAGCGCCGCTTGCCATCCATACTCGGCACCAGCTGCTGGGCGACGATGGCCTTGAGGTTGAAAGAGAGATCGAACAGGAATTGGCGGTGTTTGTCTTGCGGCACCAGATGGAGGATGCGATCCAGCGCCTGGTTGGCATTGTTGGCATGCAAAGTGGCGAGACAAAGGTGTCCCGTCTCGGCGAATTGCAGGGCAAACTCCATGGTCTCCTGACTGCGGATCTCACCGATCAGGATCACGTCCGGTGCCTGACGCAGCGAGCTTTTCAGCGCCACATCGAACGACTCGGTGTCGATCCCCACCTCTCGCTGGGTCACCAGACTACGACCATGCTGATGAACGAACTCCACCGGATCTTCTACCGTCAGAATGTGACCATCGGCATGCTGGTTGCGATAGCCGATCATCGCCG
Source organism: Aeromonas sp. 159 (assembly GCF_963862045.1). Classification (NCBI taxonomy): domain Bacteria; kingdom Pseudomonadati; phylum Pseudomonadota; class Gammaproteobacteria; order Aeromonadales; family Aeromonadaceae; genus Aeromonas; species Aeromonas sp. 159. The sequence continues at coordinate 72,315 of NZ_CAWLMI010000032.1, forward strand.
CCTGGGTAGTCGATTTGCCCGCCCCGGTGGCGCCGACAAACAGCACCAGTCCCCGCTTGGCCATCGCCACCTCTTGCAGGATCTTGGGTAGCTGCAGATCTTCAAAGGTGGGAATGCGGGTCTCGATACGCCGCACCACCATGCCGGGCAGCTCCTGCTGCCAGAAGGCGCTGACCCGAAAACGACCAAGCACCTCGCGATAGATCGCGTAGTTGGCCTCCTTGGTGCGGATATAGCGCTCGAAGTGATCGCTGCTGAGGGTATCCCTGACCAGCGTCAGCGCCCCCTTCTTGTCGAGCGCCTCCCCCCCCAGCGACACCAGATGGCCATTCACCTTGAGGGTGGGCGGCGAGCCCACCGTCACAAACAGATCCGATCCCTTTCGCTCGACCAGCTCGCTCAGCAGATCATCCAGATTCATCATCTATCCCTCCCTGGGTGCGAGTCGCTTAAATGCTGTTGGGATCAACGGCCTTGGCCTTGGCATCGAGGGATGCTACTACGCCACGACTCACCAGCTGCTTGAGGCTCTGATCCATGGTCTGCATGCCGTGGGTCATCCCGGTCTGGATCACCGAGTAGAGCTGGGCAATCTTGTCCTCCCGGATCAGGTTACGCACCGCCGGAATGCCCATCATGATCTCGTGGGCCGCAACCCGGCCACCGCCAATACGCTTGAGCAGGGTCTGGGAGATAACTGCCCGCAGGGATTCGGAGAGCATGGAACGCACCATGTCCTTCTCCGCGCCGGGGAAGACGTCAATGATACGGTCGATGGTCTTGGCCGCCGACGAGGTGTGCAGGGTGCCAAACACCAGATGGCCAGTTTCGGCGGCGGTCATGGCCAAACGAATGGTCTCAAGGTCGCGCATCTCGCCCACCAGAATGATGTCCGGGTCTTCCCGCAGTGCCGAGCGCAGGGCGTTGCTGAAGCTCTTGGTATCCCGGTGAACTTCCCGCTGGTTCACCAGACAGCGCTTGTTCTCGTGGACGAATTCGATGGGGTCTTCGATGGTGAGAATGTGGTGATGGAAGTTCTCGTTGATGTAGTTGACCATGGCCGCCAGGGTGGTCGACTTACCGGAACCGGTCGGGCCGGTCACCAGTACCAGACCCCGCGGGAACTCGGCGATCTTGCGGAAGATCTCCGGCGCATCGAGATCCTCGAGGCTCAGCACAGTGCTGGGGATGGTACGAAATACCGCGCCCGAACCGCGCGCCTGCTGGAAGGCGTTGACCCGGAAACGGGCCAGATTGGGCACCTCGAACGAGAAGTCGACCTCGAAGTTCTCCTCCAGCTCCTTGCGCTGATGGTCGTTCATGATGTCGTAAATGAGGGCATGCACTTCCCGATGTTCCAGGGCGGGCAAATTGATCTTGCGAACCTCACCATCAACCCTGATCATCGGGGGAACCCCGGCCGAGAGGTGTAGATCCGAGGCTTTATGCTTTACACTGAAAGCCAATAACTCTGTGATATCCATAGACTTGTCATTCTCCCATCACAAGATCACTAACGAAATATGAACCAGATTGCCCAGCACCTGTTTCAGGTAAAGGAACGTATTGCCCAGGCCGCCGAACGGGCGAGCCGCAACCTGCAGCAGATCCGCCTGCTGGCCGTGAGCAAGACCAAACCTGTCGAGGCCATCATGGCTGCCCATGCCGCAGGTCAGCGCTGCTTTGGCGAATCCTACGCCCAGGAAGCAGCGGCCAAGATCGATACCTTGCGCCAGCAGCCGGAATATAGCGACATAGAGTGGCACTTTATCGGCCCTTTGCAATCGAACAAATCCAAACTGGTCGCCGAACGGTTTGACTGGGTGCAGAGCGTGGATCGGGACAAGCTGATCGACCGCCTCAACAACCAGCGCCCAACTACAATGGCACCGCTAAATGTTTGTCTGCAAATCAATATTAGCGGAGAGAGCAGCAAATCCGGAACGTCGGAACAAGAGATTTTCCGCCTTGCCGAGCTGGTCTCCCACAGTGAGCGACTGGTGCTGCGGGGGCTGATGGCCATTCCCGAACACACCAGCGACGAGGGCGTACTGGCCGCCCAAATGACCCGTATGCAGACTCTGTTCACCGAGCTTGCGCGACAATACCCCACGGTGGATACCCTCTCGATGGGGATGACCGAAGATCTCGAACTGGCGATCGCCCACGGTAGCACCATGGTGCGGGTCGGCACCGCCATCTTCGGCGCCCGTGACTACTCATAGGCAAGGCCAGCGGATAACCCATACGTCCGCCTCTTGCCGCGACTTCATCAACAGGAGCGTTTGATGGAACACCGAATTCTGGCATCAGGTGGTGCAGGCAGCACACACCCCGCCGCGACCCCATGTGCTACAGGAGCATCTGATGCAGCATAGAACGCTGGCCTTTATCGGCGCGGGCAACATGAGCCGCAGCATCATCGCCGGACTGGTCAAGGCGGGTTATCCCGCCGGGCAGATCACGGCTGCCAACCCCAGTCTGCCCAAGCTGGAGGCTCTGGCGAGGGAACATGGCATTCGCATCACCCAGAGTAATGCCGAGGCGGCCCGCGACGCAGAGGTGATCGTGCTGGCGGTCAAACCGCAGCTGATGGCCAGCATGCTGTCAGCACTGGTTGAAGAGCTGGGATCCCTTGAGGGCAAGCTGCTCATCTCCATCGCGGCCGGTATCAAGGTGGCGCGCCTTGGCGAGATGGCCGGTGGCCATGACCGCATCATCCGCACCATGCCCAATACCCCTGCTCTGCTGGGTCTGGGCATGACCGGTCTCTATGCACCCGAACATATTGCCGCCGCGGATCGCGACTTTGCCGAGCAGATGATGCAGGCGGTCGGCAAGACCCTCTGGGTGGAGCAGGAGTCTGGCATCAACGGCGTCATCGCCTCAGCGGGCAGTGCTCCGGCCTACTTCTTCCTCTTTATGCAGGCGATCGCCGAAGAGGCGGAGGCGATGGGTTTCTCGCCCGATCAGGCACGCCTGCTGGTGCAGCAGACCGCGCTGGGCGCAGCCGCCATGGTGGAGCAAAACCCCGAGCTGGCGCTGCAAACCCTGCGTGAACAGGTGACCAGCAAGGGCGGCACCACAGCCGAAGCCATCAAGACATTCCAGCAGCAGGGGCTGATGCCGCTGACTGCGCAAGCCATGCAGGCGGCCGTTGCTCGCGCCACCGAAATGGAAACCCTCTTCTAACAGGAGCCCAGATGAACACTGCTTACTTTCTGATTAACACCGTTTTCGATCTCTACCTGATGGTGATCCTGCTGCGCGTCTGGCTGCAGTGGGCCCGTGCCGACTTCTACAACCCGATGAGCCAGATGGTGGTCAAGCTGACCAATCCGCTGGTGATCCCGCTGCGCCGCGTTATCCCGGGCTTTGGCGGCATCGACCTCGCCTCCGTGGTGCTGGCGCTGGCCATCGCCTTCGCCAAGCTGGCCCTGCTCAAGAGCATGAACGTACTGCTGGCGGACTGGCTCAGCATCAGCCTGTTCGCCGCGCTGACTGTGCTGAAAAAAGCGGGCTCGATGATCTTCTGGGTACTGCTGATCCGCGCCATCCTGAGCTGGGTCAGCCAGGGCCGCAACCCCATCGAATACGTGATGCATCAGCTGACCGAGCCCTTCCTCGCCCCTATCCGCCGCGTACTGCCGGCACTGGGCGGGCTGGATCTCTCAGTGCTGGTCGCTTTTATCGGCCTGCAAGCCATCAACTACCTGCTGGGTGACCTGTTTGGCCAGCTGTGGTGGATGATTTGATGCCAGCCGTCCTGCAACAAGGGGATGAACTGGTACTGCATCTGGTGATCCAGCCCAAGGCGAGTCGGGATCAGATCATCGGATTGCATGGCGAAGAGCTGAAAGTGGCCATCACGGCACCGCCGGTTGATGGCCAGGCCAACAGCCATCTGATCAAGTTTCTGGCCAAGCAGTTCAAGGTGGCCAAGGGACAGATCACCATAGTGCGGGGCGAGCTGGGGCGACACAAAACCGTCGCCATCGACAGCCCCAAACAGTTGCCGCAAGAAGTGAGTGCACTGCTGAATGACACGCAAGGCTGAATGAATCGGCCTGCGCCAACCGTAGATATGAGAGGGATGACAGATGAAAACAGCCTGGATGAGTGGCCTGCTGGCACTGCTGATGACCCTGCCGCTCAAGGCAGAACAGATGAAGGAGCTGGGGCCTTGGCTGGTGCACTACAACGCCTTCAACTCCAGCTTCCTCACACCAGAGGTCGCCAAGGCGTATGGACTGGAGCGCAGCAGCTACAACGCTATCATCAATATCGCGGTACAGGACAAGCAGAAAGTGGCGCAAGCCGTGGGGATCACCGGTGAGGCCAAGAACCTGACCGGTACCATCCGCACCCTGAACTTTCAGGAGATAAAAGAGGGCGATGCCATCTACTATCTGGCGACCCTCCCCTACCGCAACGAAGATACCTATCAGTTCACCCTGAAGATCATGGGCGGTGGGCAGCAACAGAACCTCAGCTTCCAGCAGACCTTCTACGTCGACTGAGCAGCTACATGAAGCCCCGAACAAGGTCGGGGCTTCATTTTATCCATATGACAAGGGCGCCATCAGGGCGCCCTTGTTACATCTATTCCGTACCGCTGCGATTAAAGGGCGAGGAACAGACCGGCCAGACAGGCGCTCATCAGGTTCGCCAGCACGCCGGAGAGAATGGCGCGCATGCCGTAACGGGCGATGAAGGATTTGCGCTCCGGCACCATGGAGCCCAGACCGCCGATCAGGATCGCCATGGAGGAGATGTTGGCAAAGCCACACAGGGCGAAGGTCACGATGGCCTTGCTCGACTCGCTCAGGGTCTGATCCTGCACCAGACCGATGAAGGCGACGAACTCGTTGACCACGATCTTGGTACCGATCAGGGCGCCAGCGGCTTGCGCCTGATCCCAAGGCACACCGATCAGCCAGGAGACGGGGGCAAACAGCCAGCCCAGAATGATCTGGAAGCTCAGATCCAGCCCCACCAGACCACCAGCCCAGCCGAGCAGGCCATTGAGCATGGCGATCACGCCAACGAAGGCCAGCAGGGTGGCACCGACCGCCACCGCGATATTGAGGCCGGACATGGCGCCATCGGCAGCCGCTTCGATCACGTTGGTAGCGCGGGGGATCTCTACATCCTGATGGTGATCGACCTCTTCAGCTCCCGGCGGCACCAGGATTTTAGCCATCGCCAGACCGGCAGGGGCTGACATGAAGGCGGCAGCGATCAGGTATTTCAGCTCAACCCCGAGGCTGGCATAACCCACCAGGGTGCCACCGGCGACGGAGGCGAGACCACAGCTCATCACAGCGAAGAACTGGGAATCGGACATCTTGGAGAGGTAGGGTTTGACCACCAGCGGTGCTTCTACCATGCCGACGAAGATGTTGGCGGTCGCGGAAAGACTCTCGGCACGGCCGGTGCCCAGCAATTTCTGCAAGCCACCACCCAGCAGGGCGATCACCCGAGGCATGATGCCGATGTGGTAGAGGATGGCGATCACCGCGGAGAAGAAGATGATGACCGGCAACACGTTGAAGGCAAAGATGAAGCCCAGCTTGAACTTGGCCAGATCACCGAACAGGAAGGCGATCCCCTCCTGACCATAACCGATCACGCTACTTACGCTCTCGCTGACCCCGTTCAGCACGTGCTGACCAGCAGGCAACCAGAGCACCAGACCGGCAAACATGATTTGCAGGCAGAGGGCAAGGCCAACTGTTCGCAACGGGATACGACGACGATTATCAGAGCAGATGACGGCAAGCGCCAGGATACTCAGGATGCCGAGCAGGGCAATCATAGGGACTCCATCAGGTGGGGCAAAAGATGGGCGCGGATTCTGCGCCTCTCCCCAAGTCACTGCAAGTCCGCTTGGTTACAAGCCTGTTAGAAAAAACGTTTGCACGATATCGGTTGCGCCAACTGGCTGATTTGGTTCGATTTTAGTATCAGGAGAAATCGAGAGTTCTTATATGGAAACAATCATTCCTCACCGCCGGACAATTTACCCCCGAGCCAGGGGGCCAGTCGCTGCTCCCAATAGGGTTCGGGGCCAAAGCGGGCCTTAAGGAAATCGATGAAGAGACGGATCTTGGGATCCAGATGTTCGCGCCGGGCATAAACGGCGTGTACCGCCATCTGCTGGTTCGGTCGCCACCCTGGCAACACAGGGATCAGCTTGCCGCTCTGTAACTCCTTGTCCAGCAAGTAGTTGGCGATATAGGCGATGCCGAGCCCGGCCAGTGCCGCATCGCGCACCGCCTCCGCCATATCCACCCGATAGTTGCCCGCCACCTGCACCGTCTGGCGCTCCTTGCCCTGGCGAAACGACCACTGGTGATAGCGCCGCTCCCGACTCTGGTAAGTGATGCAGTTGTGCTGGGCCAGATCCTTGGGATGAAGCGGCGTGCCGTGGCTCAGCAGGTAATCCGGCGAAGCCGCCACCACGAAGCCAATGTCGGCCAGCCGCTGTCCCACCAGCCCTTCCGGCTTGTCCTCATAGGTGGTCAGCCAGAGATCCAGCCCCTCATCCACCAGATTGGTTCTGTGGTCGAACAGCGAGACCTCCAGCTCCAGCTCGGGATAGCGATCCTGAAACGCCTTGAGATGAGGAATCACGTGCAGACGACCAAATGATTGGCCCACCCCGAGATGGAGCACCCCGCTCACCTTGCCGCGCCGCTCGGCGATCATGGAGTCCGCCTCCTGCGCCACCGCCACCAGCGCATGACAGTGACGGGCATACTCCTGACCCAGCTCGGTCAGGACAAAGCGGCGGGTGGTGCGCTGGACCAGCTGGGCGCCAAGGGTGGTCTCCAGCAGCGCCAGCTGCTTGCTGATATGAGATTTGGAGACCCCGAGACGACGGGCGGCGGCAGAGATCCCCTGCTCGCGCACCAGCGCATCGAAGATCACCATTTGAGGAAGACGTTGCAGCACAAGATAACCGGATTGAGTGGCGGGAGCCCATTATTCCAGAGCCGCCCGCCAAGGGGTAGGGTCAGAGCCCCAGCGCCCGGGTGATCTGCAGTTTGAGGGGGTCGTCAGCCGGATTCTGGTTGGCGCCGTAGCTGGCGATCAGCTTGCCATCGCGCCCCACCAGATACTTGTGGAAGTTCCAGTTCGGCTCATCCCCGTCAGCGGCCGCCGCCAGCCCCTTGAACAGTGGCACAGCATCGGAGCCCCGCACCGCTACCCGATTGAACATCGGGAAGGTGACGCCATAGTCGCGGCGGCATACCTCAGCAGTCTTGGTCTCGTTGCCCGCCTCCTGCCAGAAGTCGTTGGAGGGGAAACCGAGAATAATCAATCCCTTATCCTTGTAGCTCTGGTAGAGCTTCTCCAGATCGCGGAACTGGCCGCTGTAGCCGCAGTAGGAGGCGGTATTGACCACCAGCACCACCTTGCCCTCGGTCAGCTGACAGAGGTTGTGGCGCTGGGCATTGTTGAGCTCCCGCATCTCCACATTGAAATAATCGGGGCACGCCGCAGAGGCCGCGTTGGCCCCCAATAACAGCAACAGAGTGAACCATTTCATCGCCAAGACTCCTTTTGTTTTGTCCATCATACGCGGTTACCAGAGCCGCAGTTCACTCTCAATGCAATGGAATGCCGGTCAGCCAGCCGTGGCCCCAGAACACCAGCAGCGCGGTGGCAACCAGGCCCGCCCCGACGCTGATGCCGGTGCCCGTCCAGTTGGCCGCCGGGCGGGGATATCGCTGCCAATCCCGCACCGAAATCCAGACCATGCTCACCAGCGCCCACAGCCCGATACCGCCAAACAGCACCAGAGATCGCGCCTCGCTGTTGACCAGCAGATGGGCCACCGCCCAGAGCAGGGTACCGAGCAGTTGGGGATGCACCAGCCAGCGGCGCAGATGGTTGGGCCCCTGGCCGGAGAAAAAGAGGATCAGCGCAAAGGGCATCATCACCGTCATGGTCATCGGCCCCCACTCCGGCAGGAAGTAGAGCGGCAGCGAGCTGGCCGAGCGCCAACCGGCGATGATGCAGGCAATGGCGACAAACACCAGCAGGGAGAAGAGCCCCTTGTAGCGATTCTCACCCAGCCGTTCTCTCAGTCGCGCCCGATGGGCCACCGCAAAACAGGGGTAGAGATGGATCAGGGTAAACAGCGCAACCCCCAGGGTCAGCAGGAACATGAGTCTCTCCTTGTACTTGGTACGACCACTATGCCGTAAAGGGAGATTTGCGCCTATAAAAACCAATGACAGGCAGAGCTGCAGCTCATATGAAAAAGCTCCCGAACGGGAGCTTTTTTCGATCAGGGGCCGCAGAGAATTACTCTTCCAGGCTGATCCCGATATTGGAGACGCCATCCTGAGAGGCGAATACTCTGATGGCCAGGATACGATCGCTGTCGCGTTCATGGGCGACCCGCTTGAGCAGTTCAACCTGGAACTCCAGCTCGGCTTCCATGTACTCGTGCTCGTAGAGCTCCTCTTCGGTCAGATCCCGCTCTTCCAGCAGCTCGATAAACCCGGCCACGGTACCGACTGACGCATGGCTGGCATCGTTGGCCTCTTCGCCAACCCGGCAGATCACCGAGTTATAGGCGCAGCCCAGCGCAACACAGGCATCAAGCGCCGGATAGGCACCGTAGGATTCAAACTTGCGGGGATCCGGAATGTGAGACTCGAACTCTTCGAGAATGGCCCCCAGATTGACCCGGGATCCCTTGACGGTGAGGTAGACCCACATCTGATCCAGCGCATGCCGGAAAGCGCCAGCATTGCCAAAGCCGGAGGCCTGACAGAACAGGGCATAGTTGGGGTACATGCGCTCTGCCAGCGCCAGGGTGTAGACGGTCTGTTGCCAAGGCTGTAGCTCGGCCAGTCGCTTATAAAACTTGTCACCAAACACTGGAGTCGGATCCTTTGCAAAATGTGGGGCAGATTGTAGCCCACGAGGCGCGCGGCGAAAACGAAAAAGCGCCCTGGTCGGCTATGTTGCGATATGAAGTCAGGTAAGATGGGTCGAGAGCGGCATCTTGTTGCGCCGCAAATTCTGATAAGGAACAAGAGTATGAGCCAACGTACCCTTCTTTTGCTCAGCCAGGATAATGCTCACTACGAACGGCTGCTTAAGGCCGCCAACCTCCCCCATCTGCGCATTCTGCGGGCCGATAACCAGAGCGATGCCGAGAAGCTGATCGGCGAAGCCCATATTCTGATGGCCGAACCGGCCCGTGCCAAACCGCTGCTACCCAAAGCCAACAAGCTGAGCTGGTTCCAGTCCACCTATGCGGGAGTCGATGTGCTGCTCGACCCTGATAGTCGCCGCGACTATCAGCTCACCAATGTCCGCGGCATCTTCGGCCCGCTGATGAGCGAGTATGTCTTTGGTCATCTGCTCAGCCTGATGCGCCAAATTCCCCTTTATCGGGAACAGCAGAAACAGCGACTGTGGCAAAGCCACCCCTATCAGGGCCTCAAGGGGCGCACCATGCTGATCCTGGGGACCGGCAGCATTGGTCAGCATATTGCCCACACCGGCAAACATTTTGGCATGAAGGTGCTGGGCATCAGCCGCAGCGGTCGGGAGCGGGCCGGGTTTGATCAGGTTTATCAACTGCCTGCGCTCAACAAGATGCTGGCGCAGGCCGATGTCATCGTCAGCGTGCTGCCAGCCACCCGCGATACCCGTCATCTGTTCAATGCCGCCCGCTTCGAACACTGCAAACCGGGCGCCATCCTGTTCAACGTTGGCCGTGGCAGCGCCGTGCACTCTGGCGATCTGCTCACCGCACTGCGTACCGGCAAGCTGGCGATGGCGGTGCTGGATGTGTTCGAGCAGGAGCCGCTGCCCGCCGACAGTCCGCTGTGGGGCCAACCCAACCTCATCGTCACCCCCCACAACAGCGCCTACAGCTTCCCGGATGATGTGGCCCAGATCTTTGTGCGCAACTACATCCGCTTTATCGATGGCCAGCCACTGGATGGCAAAATCGACTTCGACAAGGGTTATTGACCCTCACTGCGCATGTAAAAAGGCCCCGCCAATCTGGCGGGACCTTTCATTTCAGGCTGTGACGACAGGAATCAACCCGCGGCCAGCTCCTTGCGATAGCTCTTCACCTTGGCAAGGAACTGACGACGCTCCTTGCCGCTCAGGGGTTCAGCCATAGGCAGCTTGGCAGTCATGGCATTGACCGGGCGGTTGTTGATCCGCAGCTCGTAGTGCAGGTGAGCACCGGTCGAGCGACCTGTGTTGCCGGAGAGGCCGATCTTGTCGCCCATCTTCACTCGCTGACCGGTTTTAACCAACAGCTTGCTCAGGTGCAGATAACGGGTAGAGAGAGTGCGACCATGCTTGATGACGATATAGGTGCCCGCCAGCGGGTGGCTGGTTGCCTTCTGGACGACACCATCGCCGGTCGCCAGCACTGGCGTGCCCACCGGCACCGCGAAGTCGGTGCCCTCGTGAGGACGCACCATACCGGTTACCGGATGTTTGCGCGCCGGGTTGAAGTTGGAGCTGATGCGGTAGCGGCTGTGGGTCGGGTAGCGGCGGAATCCGCGCTCCAGACTGTTGCCCTGACCGTCGTAGTAGTTGCCGTCATCGGAGAGCCAGGCCGACACCGTCTTGCCCTGGCTGGTCACTTCCACACCCAGCAGCTGGCTGTTGCCAGTGCTCTTGCCTTCCACCGTCTCCTGGCGTACCAGCACTTTGAACTTGTCGCCCTTCTGCAGATCCTTGGCGAAATTCATTCGCCACTGGAACAGGTTGGCAATTTTCTGGATATGGTTGGCCGGAATCCCCGCATTGCGGGCACTGACATAGAAGCTGCCGTTGATCACGCCGTTGTAACGCTGCGGTTGCCACTCAACCTTCTCATTGATCATGGAGGCGGTATAGGCATCATCGCTGCGCGCCATCACCAGCGTCTGCTTGATGTTCAGGCGGATTTTGAGTTGCTGCAGGATGTTGTCCTGATCGATCAGCAGCTCGATATTCTGGCCCGGCTTGAGGCGCGCCAGATAGTTCTTGTTGTCCGCGTCCAGCACCTTGTAAAGGGTGGTGGTGGAGAGACCGAGATTGTTAAAAATGGCGGTCAGGTTTTCGCCGTTGCGGACCCGGTAATCCTGCCACTGGGGGGTGGTGTCAACCGGGATGTCGTCATCCGGCGCACTTTGATCAACCAGTTCGTGATCGGGGATTTCGTTAAAGTCGGTGTTGTTTTCGTTGGTTGCCGTACCTGCGGTATCAATGGGCAAATCAAGACGCAGCGGCCGCTCGAGGATGTCACCCGGAGCTGGCAATAATGCTACTGCTGACAGGGTCATGGCCGTCAGCATCAGCATGGCGTAAAAGTGTTTGCGGGGAACCGGTGGTTCCCAATTGGCAGCCTGTACTACCAAGGGACGGAGACGTTTCATCCGCTATCCTGTATTTAGATCTAAAGAGTGTGAGTTGCGATGTCAGTTGTGACAAAACCGTATAAAACTGTTTGTTGGACACAAATAGTTACAAATAGTTCATCACAATCTGCATGAACCTCACATTTTATGCATAACCCGCCCGGATGGGCAGAAATGATCGTCTTTTTTAACCATTTTTTCCTATTTTTAAGAACCGGGTCGGATTCGATACTGAATAGAAACCTGAAATGTTGCGATAACTTTTCCATGGAGTGGATATGTCGTTAGCAAAACTGTTAATCAGAATAATTGTCGTCCTGTTCCTGATCGGTGCAGCGCTGCTGTTTGCACTGGAAGTCACGACGGTCCGCCAATCCATTCTCGACCAGATGTCAGCCAACCTGGAAACCGCCATCACCGCTCTCGGGCTGGTGCTGCAAGGAACCCTGCTCAATGACGACAATGTGCTGGCCGAGACCATAGTCAATGCCATGTTCGATGGCGGCTTCGTCAGCTCGGTCACCCTGATCGATCCTGATGGCCAGTTGCTGTTTCAGAAGGTCTTCCACTCTACCCAGCAAAATGTCCCCGGCTGGCTTCCCTCGGTTATCGGCATGCCCCCCGTCAAGATTGAGCAAGAATTAACCGATGGCTGGCGCATGCTGGGCACTCTGACCCTTGAAGGACATAGCGGCTACGCCTATCAGCATCTGTGGAATGCCATCAGTCGCACCGGTCTGGCGCTGCTGGCGGGCCTCGTCGTATTTACCCTGATCATCTCCCTGGTGTGCAAACGCCTGCTGCAGCCCCTGGAGCAGATCAACCTGCAGCTGATCCGTATCCGCAAACACCAGTTCAACAGCACCCTGCCCACTCCCTGGTTGCAAGACCTTAAAGAAGTGGCACTTTCCATCAACCAATTGGTTTCCGAACGCAAACGGGATCTGCTGCAACAACGACTCAAAATCACCCAGCTGGGAAAACAGCTGCCACTGACGACCCCACAGCCGCTGCAAGGAGTAAGCCCGCTGCCGGAAGGCGGGCAACTGCAAAAATTTGTCTCCACACAAGGGGAGATCGCCCTCTATCAGCGTTTCTTGCCCAGTCAGCCCCTCGGTGCCGACAGCGATCTCGCAACCATCCAGAGCGCCCTGCAACAGTGGCAGCACTCTCATATAGAGGGGATCTTGCTGCCCCTCTCCCTGCTCAATCACCCGCAATGGTCCGAGATCGCCCCTCTGCTAAGCCAGGGGCGAGGAAAAACTCTGGATTGGCGCTGGGATGTGGTCACCTTTCCCGCCCACGGCCAAGCCACATTGGCTGCGTTGCAGGAACAGGGGTGTGAGCTCGCCTTCAGCGCCATTCCCCTCAATGCGGATACCTTCAATCAACTTGACCCGCTCAATCCCATTTTTATCAGCTGTCAGCTGACCGATGAGCCGCTCTACTGGAATCTGCTCTCCCAAACCATGCATGCTGCTGGCTATACCCTACTGGCAGAATCGGGAGAGTGTCGCGACATCGACAAACTGCGGACCTGGGGTATCGATGGTTATGCCAAGGAGGCGCAATCATGAAGAAGCTCGCCATGCTGTTGCCCCTGCTGTGGCAATCAGGCCTGATGGCTGAAACCGTCACTATCACCACCGGTGGTGAGCAGGGGATTTATCACCAGATAACCAAAGAGTTTTGCCGTCTGGCTCATGAGGTCGACGAGCAACTTGCGTGCACACTGCAGAGTTCATCGGGTTCAATAGAAAACCTGAAGCGGCTGAAGAGTGGCGAGACCTCCTACGCCATGGTGCAGTCAGACTGGCTATATCAGGCAAGCCAGGGCTTGGGCCCTTTTGCCACGCAGCCGCAACCTGAGCTGCGCGCCCTGTTTGCCACCCATGCCGAGCCCTTCACCATAGTGATCCGTGCCGATGGCGATATCACTTCACTGGAACAGCTCAAGCTCGCCCCCATAGACATGGGGTTGAAGAGCTCGGGAACCCGCCAGACGGCGCTGACCCTGTTCAACATCTTGGGAGCGAAAGAACAGGATCTCGATCTGAAGAGCATGGCCAACCTGCCGGATGCGCTCTGTAGCAAGCAGATCGACGCATTTGCACTGGTGATGGGACACCCTAACCGGATTGTGCTCGACACCGCCAAACGTTGCACGGTCAGTTTCCTCCCCATAGATGGGGCCACCCGTGATCAGCTACTCAAAGGGGTCAAATATTACCAACGCAGTCAGGTGCCCGCCCGCATCTACCCCGGCAATCTGAAGGCGACCCCCACCTTTGCCATTGCCGCCACCCTGGTCACCAATGCCACCATGCCGGAAGAGTCTGTCTATCGTCTGACCAAGGCCATGCTGACCCAGCAGACCAAGTTCAATGAGCAGACTTATGGCTACGCCAATATGTTTCACCGGGCACGCAATAAAACCGGCCCAGTGCTGAGTATTGAGCAGCATCCGGGCGCAGCTAAATATTTCGAGGAGCTGAAAGCGGCGGGCAAGCTATAACTGACGACGGGGAGAGCGCAGTTGCTCGCTGGAGAAACGGGTCTTCATCGATGTCCACTGCGCCAACCGATCGGCACTCCCCGCCAGCGTCCCTTCCCGCCGTGACTTCATGATCCAGATGCTTTTGGCATCGAAACTGTAAACGGGAATGAGATCGGTACGCTTGCTGCCCGGGAGGATCCGGCTGTTGATGTTGTCGAGCACCAGTGGGTCAGCCTTGGGTGTCGGGAAGTAGAGCGTCACCATGTGGAACTGGTTGTAACGCACAGCCTTGACGTAGGCCAGCCGCAGCTTCTTCTCATCCACCCCCAGCTCCATCAGGGTATAGTACTTGGAAATGCTGTAATCCTCGCAATCCCCACCCCGGGCACCGATGAACTCCAGCGGATTGGCCCAGTAATCCTCATCCCCCCACAGCTTGGGATCCTCGCTGTAGGTCAGATTGTTGAAGTAGTTGTTCACCAGCTCGATCTTCTGCTGGTCGGTTGTACCCGCTCTGGGGGTGAGCAGGCGAGAGAATGCCTCGGCCCGTTGAATGGCGCGGCCACCATACACTTCCTGCAGCTTGGCCCGCAGATCCGGACTGGCAATATATTCGGAAAGACGCGAAGCCTGCACGTTGGCGCAACATAGCGCCAACGTGCAAGCCGGGATCAACAACCATTTCATACCGGACACTCCATGTCAGATGCTGGAGGTCAGTATAGCCCCTCCGGATGAGAGGCTCAGCCGCTGATCAGCGACACTGGGCGAATGCGTCTGCCAGTTGCTGCATGAATTGGGGATAACCATCCGGGCCGAGCGGTACCTGTTCACCCACCTCATCAAGCAACAGCACCTTGGCGCCGGTATTGCGTGCCACCGATTCGATCACAGCCGGTGAGAATTGCGGCTCGGCATAAATGCAGCTCGCCTGCTTCTCTTCCAGTGCCTTGCGGATATCCACCAGGGTCTTGGCGCCCGGGCGACGCTCAGGGCTCACGGTAAAGTGACCCTTTGAACTCATGCCGTAGTGGCGCTCCCAGTAGCCATACGCCTCATGGAAGACAAAGTACCCCTTCTCATTCACCGCCTTCATCTGGCCAGCAATCACCTTGTCTTTGGCATCCACCTTGGTATCAAATGCCGCGAGGTTGGCGTCATAGCGAGCCTGATTGTCCGGATCCAGCTTGCCCAATTCACTTGCGATCGCCTTGGCAATCACTTTGGCCTGCGTCGGGCCAAGCCAGATATGGGGATCGACCCCTTCGTGATGGTGTCCCTCATGCCCTTCATCATGGTCACCGTGCTCGTGGGCGGCATGATCGTGATCATCATGGTCATGGGAATCGTGACTATCCTGAGTCGCGTAGTTAAACAGCGGCATCCCCTCAACCTGAGTCAGGGCCAGAGCATGGGGATGGTTGGCCAGCGGCTTGGCCATAAAACCTTCCAGTTCGGGGCCAACCCACACCACCAGATCGGCACTGTTGATGCTGCGAATATCGGACGGACGCAGGGAGAAATCGTGGGGAGAGGCACCGGTCGGCAGCAATACCTTGGGCTCGCTCACCCCGTCAGTGATCGCCGCGGCAATGAAGCCAAGGGGCTTGATGGTGGTCAGTACCTCAATGGCACGAACAGGCAAACTCACCGCCAGCAGGGCAGTGAAAAGCGCAATAATTCTCATTGATGAATCTCGTCAGGGGGTGAGTATGTGATAATATAACAGCCGCTTTTTGTTATATTATAACTCTCACTGGCTGTAAACCCCGGAGTTGTCATGAGCCAACTGGTAGAGCTGAAAGAGGTCTCTCTCTCGTTTGATGGACGCTCTGTGCTCGACAAGGTCTCCTTTACCCTCAATAAAGGCAAAATCACCACTTTGGTCGGCCCCAACGGGGCGGGCAAGAGCTCGCTGCTCAAGTGCCTGACCGGCGAGCTGGAATATGAGGGTTCCATCACCCTGTTTGGCGCGGATCGCCAGCAGTGGGACAGCAGCCAGCTGGCCCACCGGCTCGGGGTATTGCCGCAAAGCTCCTCCCTCAACTTCCCCTTTCTCTGCGAGGAAGTGGTTGCCATGGGGCGCTTGCCCCACAGTGAACCGGCGGCGCGGCGTGACGAAATTGTGGCAGCGGCCATGACCCATGCCGGGGTCGAGCATCTGGCCAAACGGCTCTATCCCGGGCTCTCTGGCGGCGAGCGGCAGCGGGTGCAGTTTGCCCGGGTGCTGGCGCAGATTTGGCAGGCCCCCTCCCCGACCGAGCAAGCCGAGCAACCCCGCCTGCTGCTGCTCGACGAACCCACCTCGGCGCTGGATCTGAAATACCAGCACCAGCTGCTCACCATGGCGCGCGCCCTGGCCAGCCGCAATACTGCAGTGCTGGTGGTGCTGCACGACCTCAATCTGGCGGCGCGCTATGCCGATCGGCTGGTGATGCTGGAGCGGGGCAAGCTGATGGCCGATGGCACGCCTGCCGAGGTGCTGACCCCTGAGCTGATCGCCCGTCTCTATGACTATCCGGCACAGGTGATCCATCACCCCGAGAGCGGCCTGCCGATGGTGGTGTGACAAACTCAGAGTGCGGTAACGGCAGGAAGCGCGCCATTCATCCCGGAAACTGCAGTGTATAAACCGGTTTTTCACACCCCATATCGCCCTGCTAACATTCATCATCGCCAGATATGTGGTGTGAATATCCTCACACTTTACTCAGGCAAAATCCCCGCAGCATCGCCGTCTACTTATAATGGCGCCGCCTCACAGAAGGCATAACTCATTGATGCTACGGAACAATTACAATGAAAAATATCAACAAGACCCTACTGGCCGCTGCCATCTCCCTCGGGATGCTGGCAGGCTGCAACAGCGACAACGACTCAAAGGCAGCAGATCCCATGGTTCGTTTTGCCACCTTCAACCTCTCTTTTGATCGCACTGCCGCCGGTATGCTGACCGGTGAGCTGGCCTTGACCCGCACCGAACAGGACGCCCTGCTGGCCCGCCTCGCCGAAGGGAGCCTGAGCGGCGCCACGGAAACCAAAGCCAAGAACGTGCAGCAGATCCGCAACGTGGCGGAGATCATCCAGCGCACTCGCCCGGATGTGTTCCTGCTCAACGAGTTCGACAACGACGGCAAAGGCGAGAGCACCGCCGATCTGAAAGCCTTCAACGACAACTATCTGGCTCACGCCCAGCACGCAGAGGTGACGGCCATCAGCTATCCGGTGATGCAGAATTTCGCCACCAACACCGGCCTGATGAGCGGTTATGACCTCAATCTGGATGGCAAGGTCAACAGTGGACCAGAAGATGCCTGGGGCTATGGCCAATATCACGGTCAGTACGCTATGGCGGTGATGTCGAAATACCCTATCGACACCAAGCAGATCCGCACCTTCCAGAACTTCAAGTGGAAGGATATGCCTGGCGAGAAGAACCCCATTATTGACGACTGCAAAAAACTCTTCGACAAGAACGGTATCAAAAATCCGTACCGTGAATGTGGCGATGCCTGGTATGCCGATGAGGTGTGGCAACAGTTCCCACTCTCTTCCAAGAACCACGCCGATGTGCCGCTGCGGATCAAGACTGCAAAGGGTGAGGAGGTGATCCACTTCCTGATCTCCCACCCAACGCCCCCTATCGGAAACAATGCGGCTCGCCACAATATCAAGCACAACCGCGCCGAGATCGCCTTCTGGAACGACTACGTCAAGGGGCTCAACTACATGACCGATGACAAGGGCACCAAGGGTGGCCTGGCCAAAAATGCCAAGTTCGTCATCGCCGGGGATCTCAACGCCGATCCGCTCACCGGTGACGGTGACCTGACCGCCATTCAGGATCTGCTAAACAACCCGCTGATGAATCAGGCCATCACCAATGGCACCCTGATCCCGGTCAGCGAAGGGGGTCCGGAGTGTGTCAGCAAGGGGACCGACTGCAAACGCAACCTCAATCGCCCCAACCCGGAACGGATCACCAACTCCAGCGTGCTGCAGCTGGATCACGTCATCCCCTCCGCCAACCTCAACGCGGTCAAAAGCGGCGTCTTCTGGCCTGCCAGCTTCGAGGCCGGTTATCACCTGGTCTATGATGCGAAACTCGGCATCGCCAAGGGAGTCAGTTCGGATCACCGCATGGTGTGGGTCGATCTCAAACTCGACTAACTCTGCCATGACCCCGCTGCGGCGGGGTCTTTTATTGGCGAGGGGTGGCGCGTTGACCACGGCTCATTAATCCACCGCTTGGCATGGCATCCCCCATCCATAACAGTTGAATGGGCCTCGCGATCACAGAACCACCTCGCCAATGGTGGTAGCATGCCCGCTCTTGCCATCCGGCCGCACGGCGGATCCGGTGGCCCTCCCTCCTCCGCTTTCACTTTTTGAGGAACGATTTGATGGAACTGCTTCTGCTTAGCAACGGTAAAGCCAACGAATTTCCGGGTCTGCTCGGCTGGGCCCGAGATCGGGTTCAAAGCCTGCTGGCTCGCAAACAGGTCAAGCGCATCCTGCTCATCCCCTACGCGGTGATCCGCAGCGACTGGGATGCCCGCGCCAACGAACTTACCGAGAGCCTCGGGATCGAGACCATCAGCATTCACCACTTCGACGATCCGGTCGCGGCCGTCAATCAGGCCGACGCCATCTTTATCAGCGGCGGCAATACCTGGCGCCTCAACCAAATGCTGCATGAAAACGGCCTGATCGTGCCGATTCAGCGTGCCGTGCGCGAACGTGGCGTCCCCTATGTGGGCTGGAGCGCAGGTTGTAATGTGGCGACCCCGAGCATCCGCACCACCAACGACATGCCGGTCTGCAACGCCGCCGTGCTGCCCGCGCTGGGCCTGTTCCCGCTGCAGATCAACCCGCACTATCTGGACGCCAGCATCAGCGGCCACATGGGCGAGACCCGCGACGAGCGTCTGGCAGAGTTCTGCGCCATCAACCCGAGCGAATATGTGGTGGCCCTGCGCGAAGCGAGCCTGCTGCAGATCAGCGGCGATACCGTTGAGTACTGGAGCGCCCGCGATCAGGACTTCAAGATCTTCAAACACGGCCAGGAGCCGCAAGCCTTTATGGACGCCTCCCCGCTGGCCGAGTTGACCCCCTTCAAGGTCGGCTGAGTCACGCAGAGCGCTTCACTACTGGCAAACAAAAGAGGGATGGCTCGGCGCCATCCCTCTTTTTTATCTTCATCTTTCAGCTGGTTGCAGTCTGATTACTCACCCTGCAGGGTCACCAGCACCTTACGGGCGCCACCATCGACGCGATGTTCGCCAAGCCAGATCCCCTGCCAGGTGCCAAGTGCCAGCTGACCGTCACGGATCGGCAGTAGCAGGCTCACCCCGAGCAGGGAGGATTTGATGTGGGCAGGCATGTCATCCGCCCCCTCATAGGTGTGGCGATAGTAGGGGGCATCCTCCGGCGCCAGCCGGTGCAGATGAGCCTCCATATCGCTGCGCACGCTGGGGTCGCAGTTCTCGTTGAGGGTGAGCGAGGCGGAGGTGTGTTGCAGCAGCAGGTGCGCCATGCCGACTCGGTAATCCGCCAGCATCGGCAGTTTGGCCACCAGCTCGTCCGTCACCAGATGAAAGCCCCGCGAACGGGGCTTCAACGTCAGCAGGCACTGCTGCCACATCAGACGTACTCCATAAAGACGCGGGAGGTGAGCTTGGTGATGAGCTCGTAGGGGATGGTGCCAATCTCGTCGGCCACCCGCTCCACCGGCAACCCCTCGCCCCACAGTACCGCCTCGTCGCCGGCCTTGTCGGTGGCGCCGGGCCCCAGATCCACCGTGCTCATATCCATGGAGACACGCCCCACCAGCGGCACGATGCGGCCGTTGATCAGCACGGAAGTGCCATTGGGCGCCATGCGCGGATAGCCGTCACCGTAGCCGATGGCAATCACGCCGAGCCGGGTATCGCGATCCGCCACCCAGTTGGCGCCGTAGCCCACCGGCTC